>NZ_JACAXC010000050.1:0-8004 GCF_013391535.1 Acinetobacter sp. SwsAc4 | reverse complement strand
TCTTGACTCAAGCATTAATGCAGTACGATCTTCAAAGTTAAGATGATGGTATGACAATTTTATATACTCCATAAACCCTTTAAATTAATTAGGTGGTTTATGTCGCACTTCAAGTTTTACTCTGCCCTCCATTGTTTTCAATTTATCGGATTTCTAAAAACATGAGATATATGTTTCAATAAAAGTTTTTAAGAACTTTATACACCAAATACCAATGCTTCACTTATGATAAAGTGGATTAAAATTGCAGAAAATGGGTAAATCCATAAAAAATGTCAACATCTTCAAATATACAATTGTATTTCAATTTCCGTTGTTTATAGTTGGAACATTTTTTTAAATCTCTACACTCAAGGTTAGATTTATGTCTACTGCTCATAAAAAAGCATCCTTATTGCAAAAAGTCAGTAAAGGACTCACAGTTGGTTCAGTCATTACAGGAAGCACGTTTTTACATGGTCCCCCTGTTTTGGCACTCGGTTTTACCAAGCTGTTTAAAAAATCAAAAAAAGTAGACGAAACCAATATTCAATTGGCCAATAGCTGGATTGGTGTAAACAACCACCTGATTGAAAAGGTGCTGCCAAACCTAAAGTGGGATATGGGTATAGGAAGTTCAACCGCCCTTTTTGGCGAGTCTGGCGGGTAGGAAGCGGCCGCGCAAGCGCCGCTTTGGGCACAGATCGGGCACAGATCGGGGGTTCATGCGTGGGTTTTCGACATCGCGGGGCCACGCAGCGGCTCAGTGCGTAGCCATTTCTCACCGAATCCCGGCACAGGGCCGAGCGCAGCCCTGCGGGGTCGTGGCCGCATCGGATCGGACTCTGGCTTGGCTGCCGGCTGTGTGGCCGGCGCCTCATCACGCGGCGGGCGGCGGGGCGCGCGCTGCGGGCCGGTAGTGCGCTTGCTCCAGCGCGCCGTGTTTCTCGAAGTGGGCGAGGATGGCGCGAATGGCCTTGGGGTCTTCGATGCTGGCGACGATCCGCACCGCGCCGCCGCAGTGGGCGCAGGTGGTGATGTCGATGGAAAAGACCCGCTTGAGCCGTTGCGCCCAGCTCATCGCACGGCGCTTCTGCTCGGGGCTGCGCGGCTCGTCGTGGGCGCTGACGTCCACTGGCGCCGCATCGCCCGCAGGCCGCCTGCCGCGCCCCGAGGGCGTCAGCTGCGCGCGCAGGTTTGCATTCGGGGCGAATACGCCGTGGAAGCGGGTGAGATGCGCGCGTGGCGGCGGGACCAGTGCCGCCAGCTTGGCGATGAAGTCCACCGCATCCCATTCGACATGCGTGGTGCCATTGCGCCACGGCGTCTTGAGCTGGTAACGCACCCTGCCCTGTGGCGAGATCGATAGCCGCTGCTCGCTGATCGCCGGGCGCGTGATGTAGCGGCACAGCTTTTCGAGCTTGTGGCTTTCGTGTGCTTCCGCGGCCACGCCGGCATGCAGCGAGAAGCCGCCGACCTTGCCGGCGTCGCCCTCCAGCGGACCGGCGTCGCCAGGCAGCGTTTGCAGCGTGACGACCTTGCGGCCAGCGTCGCGACCGGTGGCGATGCGGTAGGTCATCGAACTCATCCGCAGCCCATCCATGCCGTCGTCGCTACCCGCGCTGTCGGACAGGAACACGGATTCGTCTTCGCCTTCGAGCCAGCCGCGGCGCGACAGGTGCCGGCACACGCGATGCGCGATGGTGTTGGCCAGTTCCGTCAGTTGCGCCGATGTGGGCGCACGGGTGCGGTGCAGGCGCGGCTTGCGCTGCGGACGCTCGGTGGTGTCCTCGTACACGCCGTCGAGCCACAGCATGTGGAAGTGGATGTTGAGATTCAGCGCGCTGCCGAAGCGCTGGATCAGGGTCACCACGCCGCATTGCGCCGTATCCCGCGGCACGCCGGCCTGATCGGCAAGCCAACCGGCGATCACACGATGCACGATGCCCAGCACCGGGCCGATCGCCTCAGGCTTGCTGGCGAACAGGAAGCGCAACGGGTACGGGAAACTCAGCACCCATTGCCGCACCGGCCGCGGGCCGAACACCTCGTCCACCAGATGCCGCGCCGACTCGGCCATGCGCCGTGCGCCGCAGCTCGGGCACAGCCCGCGCTTCTTGCAGGAATACGCCACCAGCCTCTCGGCACGACAGTGCTCGCAGACCACGCGCAGGAAGCCGTGCTCGAGCACGCCGCAGCGCAGGTAGGTCTCGAACTCCTCGCGCACATACTCGGGCAGCGGGCGGTCTTCGGCCTCAAGACGCGCGATGAAGTCCGGGTAGTGCGCCTGCACTAGCGCGTACAGCAGCGTGCGCTCGGGCAGGTGGCGCGCGTAACGCGCAGCGGCGTGGGCGGCCGGCAGTGGCGCGCACACCTCGGCCTGCCGCCGGGGTGCGGTCAGGCGCGGCACGCAGCGCTCCGTTGCAGGGACGGCTGCTCAGGGTTGCGCCCGCGAGCACGCGTTCATATCGGCGTTTTCTGATCTTCGCGTCAGACATTGCCGCGGGGCGGGTAGGAAGTCTCCCGCCTCGGACGCCAGAACGCACAAAGCCCGGCACGAGGCCGGGCTTTGTGGTCTTGCTTGATGGATCGCGGGGCTTAGAAATCCATGCCGCCCATGCCGCCCATGCCGCCGCCGGCCGGCATCGCCGGCTCGTCCTTCTTCGGGGCCTCGGCCACCATCGCTTCGGTGGTGATCATCAGGCCCGCGATCGACGCGGCGTTCTGCAGCGCGGTGCGGGTGACCTTGGTCGGGTCCAGGATGCCGAACTCGATCATGTCGCCGAACTCGCCGTTGGCGGCGTTGTAGCCGAACGCACCCGAACCTTCGACCACGCGGTTGAGGATGACCGACGGCTCATCGCCGGCATTGGTCACGATCTCGCGCAGCGGGGCTTCCATCGCGCGCAGGGCGATCTGGATGCCGTGGTTCTGGTCTTCGTTCACGCCCTTGATGCCGGCGATCGCCGCCTTGGCACGGATCAGGGCGACGCCGCCGCCCGGGACGATGCCTTCCTCGACGGCCGCACGGGTCGCGTGCAGGGCGTCTTCGACGCGCGCCTTCTTTTCCTTCATCTCGACTTCGGTGGCGGCACCGACCTTGATCACCGCAACGCCGCCGGCCAGCTTGGCCACGCGCTCCTGCAGCTTCTCGCGGTCGTAGTCGGAGGAGGTCTCCTCGATCTGCGCCTTGATCTGCTTGATGCGCGCCTCGATGCCCGCGCCTTCGCCGGCGCCATCGATGATGGTGGTGTTTTCCTTCGACACCTGGATCTTCTTGGCGCGGCCGAGGTCCTTGATGGTGGCCTTCTCCAGCGACAGGCCGACTTCCTCGGAAATCACCACGCCGCCGGTCAGGATCGCCATGTCTTCCAGCATCGCCTTGCGACGGTCGCCGAAGCCCGGGGCCTTCACCGCGCAGACCTTGACGATGCCGCGGATGGTGTTGACCACCAGGGTCGCCAGCGCTTCGCCTTCGACTTCCTCCGCCACGATCAGCAGCGGCTTGCCGGCCTTGGCCACGCCCTCGAGGACGGGCAGCAGGTCGCGCACGTTGGAGATCTTCTTGTCGTACAGCAGGATGAAGGGATCATCCAGGTCGGCCGACATCGACTGCTGGTTGTTGACGAAGTACGGGCTCAGGTAGCCGCGGTCGAACTGCATGCCCTCGACCACGTCGAGTTCGTTGTCCAGGCCGCTGCCTTCCTCGACCGTGATCACGCCTTCCTTGCCGACCTTGTCCATCGCCTGCGCGATCAGGTCGCCGATGTTGGCATCCGAGTTCGCGGAGATCGCGCCGACCTGGGCGATTTCCTTGCTGGTCGACGACGGCTTGGACAGCGACTTCAGTTCGCCGACCGCGGCCTTCACCGCCTGGTCGATGCCGCGCTTCAGGTCCATCGGGTTCATGCCGGCGGCGACCGCCTTCATGCCCTCGCGGATGAACGCCTGCGCCAGCACGGTGGCGGTGGTGGTGCCGTCGCCGGCGTTGTCGGAGGTCTTGGAAGCGACTTCCTTCACCATCTGCGCGCCCATGTTCTCGAACGCGTCAGCCAGTTCGATTTCCTTGGCGACGGAGACGCCGTCCTTGGTGATGGTCGGCGCGCCGTAGCTCTTCTGCAGCACGACGTTGCGGCCCTTCGGGCCGAGGGTCGCCTTCACGGCGTTGGCGAGCACGTTGACGCCGCGCACCATCTTGGAGCGCGCGTCTTCGCCGAAACGAATGTCCTTGGCAGCCATTGCGAATTACCTCGAAAAATTATTCGGATGAGAAATGTGTGGGAGCGACGCGCGATCAGCCGAGGATCGCGAACAGGTCGTCTTCCTTCACCACCAGCAGCTCGACGCCGTCCAGCTTCACTTCGGTGCCGCTGTACTTGCCGAACAGCACCTTGTCGCCGACCTTGACCTGCGGCGCGCGGACCTGGCCGTTGTCCAGCACCTTGCCGGTGCCGACGGCGACGACTTCGCCCTTGATCGGCTTCTCGGTGGCCGAATCCGGGATCACGATCCCGCCGGCGGACAGCTTCTCTTCTTCCATGCGCTTGATGACCACGCGGTCGTGCAGCGGCTTGATATTGGACATGGCAACCTCGGTAAATGGTTGATTGACGTGGAAAAACCCGGCGATTTTAGCAGTCGCGCGAAGCGAGTGCCAAACCGCGGACAACAGAACCGGGCGAACCCGGCATGCCACCGAGATGGGGCGGGCCCGCCGACTTTCAAGGGCCGCACGCGGATGTCCGCCAGGCCCGCCGGATCGGGGCAGCCGCTACCCTATGCCGGTGAGCGCCCTGATCTGCTTCTGCACCTGTCCCGACGCCGACAGCGCCGAGCGCATCGCCACCGCGCTGGTGGCCGAGCGCCTGGCCGCCTGCGTCAACCTCCTGCCCGGCCTGCGTTCGGTCTATCGCTGGCAACGCAAGGTCGAGGCCGCGGCCGAGGTCCTGCTGCTGGTCAAGACCAGTGCCGAGGCCTACCCCGCCCTGCAGGAACGCCTGCGCCAACTGCATCCCTACGAACTCCCGGAGCTGCTCGCGGTCGAAGCCGCGTCCGGCCTGCCCGAATACCTGCAATGGCTGGCCGCCGAGAGCCGACCGGTAAACTGAGCCAATGACCGCATCCACGATCCGCCGGCACCGCACCTCGGTCAAGGCCGATGCCGCCTTCACCGGCGCGACCATGGCGCTGCCGAAGGGCAAGGCCTACCGCGACGAATTCTTCGGCGACGTCGAAACCTACCGCAAGGAATTGCTCGGCACCCTCACCGGCACGCCCGCGGCCGGCGCGAGCGCGACCACCCTGACCGTGAAGTACCAGGGCTGCGCCGATGCCGGCGTGTGCTACCCGCCGCAGACCCGCACCCTGAAGGTCGCGTTGCCGGGCGAAGCGGGCGCTGGCGGCTTCGGCTGTAAGGCGCGCGGGCTGCATGATTATGTCGTCAAGAACGGCTCTGCCGATCATCCCAACGCCGAGGTGAAATTCGCACTGGGTGATGTGGTCAACACCATGATCGGCTGCACTAATGGTGAAACGATCATGCTGTGCCACGACACCTCGCTGCCGCGCCCCTATTCTCTCGGCTTTCGGGTGCAAGGCACCGAGGGGCTGTGGATGGACGTCAACAAGTCGATCTATCTGGAGGGCAAGAGCCCACAGCCGCACCGCTGGGAGCCTGCCGAGGGCTGGTTTGCGAAATACGATCACCCGCTATGGAAACGCTACGCCGATCTGGCGGCAGGGGCCGGGCATGGCGGGATGGACTGGTTCGTGATCCACGCTTTTGTCGAGGCGCTGAAGGCCAAGGCCCCGATGCCAATCGACATTTACGACGCGCTGGCCTGGAGCGCGATCACGCCTCTGTCGGAACAATCGATTGCTGAGGGCAATCGCACGTTAGATTTTCCCGACTTCACCCGAGGGCAGTGGCGCACCCGCAAGCCGATCTTTGCGCTGAACGACGCCTATTGATCGACGCGATTTAGGCCAAGCGCACCGCAAAGGCGAAATTGGTAATCTTGTCGGTATCCTTGACGCCCGGCGCGCTTTCGACGCCGCTGGAGGTATCGACCAGCGGCGCTCCGGTGCGCGCAATCGCCTCGGCAACATTCGTCGGATTTAGCCCGCCTGCCAGCCCCCACGGCAAGGCACCGCGATATCCGGCCAGCAGCGACCAGTCGAACGCCAACCCCATGCCGCCGGGCAGCGCGCCTTTGGGGGTCTTGGCGTCGAACAAGATCAAGTCCGCCGCCCCGGCATAGGCTGCGGCGCGTGCGACATCGCTGGCGCTGGCGACGGGCAGCGCCTTCCACACCGGCTTGCCAAACCGCGCGCGCAACTGGGCCACGCGTTCGGGCGATTCCGAACCGTGCAGCTGCAGCGCGTTCAGCTTGGCTGCCACCAGTGCGTCGGCGATGACAGCATCATCCGCATCGACGAACAAACCGACCATGGCGATCTGGCCAGCTGCGCGCGATGTCAAAGCGCCCGCGACATTCGACGTAACCGCACGGGGCGACGCTGGATAGAACACCAACCCGGCATAGTCCGCCCGCGCCGCGATGGTCGCATCGAGCGCCTCGGGTGTGCTGATCCCGCAAATCTTGATTTTCGCGGGCATGCGGTCAGTCGGGGTTCTGGATCAGCCGCACCAGCGTGCAGTCGGGATCGATCAGGTAGCCGATCCTCAGGCCGCTCGCCTCCAGTTGCGGAGCTTTGAAGCGCGGCCAGCCGGTGCTTTTTTCCTCGGCTCCCGCCGCGTTCACCAATGCCACCATGGCATCGAGATCATCCAACCGCAGGCAACAGCCGAACGAGCTCGTAGCTGGGTCGAGGTCAGGATAGGGGAAGAATTCGAGCTGCAAACCGCCGCGCTGCAGGATCATCCAGCCGCGATCCTTCCAACTCGTCGCAAAGCCCAGCTTCGCATAAAACGCCTCTGTCACATCGAAATCGCGCGATGGCAGATTGGGGGTGACGTGGTCAGCCATGGCTCAGCGCAGCTTGTCGGCCATGCGGGCCGTATGAGTGATTGCGGCGCGGCTATCGGGGGCGGAATGGCTCATCACGATCATGCTGGCCTTGGGGAACGCCGCACCAAACGCGCGCGCTGACGCGGCGTAGTGCTCAGTGTCGGCATCACCGAGATTGCCGAGCGACTTGGCCTTGCTGTCCTTGATCAGGCAGCCACCAAAAGCGATGTCGGTGCCGTCGATCCCAACGGTGATATTGTCACTGGTGTGGCCGGGGCCGGGGTAAAATACCTTGAGCGGGCCAAAGTTGGGCGCGGTTGCTGGTTCGACCCAGCCATTGGCGGCGAAAGTCAGGCTGTGTTGCGCCGCAACCATCCCCTCTTGCGGGGCAAGCTGGTTCGACAACGCATTGGCATAAGTCGCAATCCCCGCCGCATGCAGCGCGTCCATACCGCCCATCTTGTCCTGATGCGCGTGAGTCACCACCGCCAGCGCGACCGGCAGGTTGATCTCCTGCTTGATCCAGTTGAGGATCTGGGCGGTCTGGTCATCGGTCCAGGCGGTATCGACCACCAGCACGCGGCCGCCATCCCTGACGATCAAACCGTTGGAAGCGACTGCCCCGAAACCCGGCATGTCGAGATAGGAAGTGTGCTGCCAGACATTCGGTGCGAGCTGGCGGAAAACCAGATCGCCAAACCGTTGGTCGCCAGTTTCCATTTGCTGGCCAATCGTCGGGCGGATTTCACCGGGCATGCACCCGCTCAGCATCAATGCAGCGGCTAATGCGGTGCTCAGCTTCGCGACCGGGTGCATAATATTGGGCAATTCCATCAAGTTTTCCTTTTATTCAGCATTAAAAACCCCGCAAATGCGAGGCCTAGTAAATAGATGATCTTAATTTGGTTCACTGTAGCAAAAATATGGGGCGAATTCAAACATGAGGTGCGACAGTTTCAAAAGCCATATGATAATCAACAAGCTGAGCAAATTTCTCTAATGGTGTAAGCCAATCTAACGCCTTTCTAGGACGAGTATTCAGTGACATGGCAAC
>NZ_JACAXC010000005.1:0-119174 GCF_013391535.1 Acinetobacter sp. SwsAc4 | reverse complement strand
ATCCGTATGCCTATCTCAGTGATGTGTTGAAAAGGCTGCCAACACATAAAATGAAAGATATCGAAGCGCTGCTGCCGCATAACTGGAAGCCTGCTTGAGTTCAAGTGGGCTTCACTGGATGCTTACTGAGCATTAAGAAAATGCCCAATTTCTTGGCTGAATTTTCTTGGTTCTGTGATTAGAGGTGTGTGCCCTGAACGCTCAAAGTAAACGGCTGTTGCATTGCTTAATGAGTTCGCAATCAGTGTTTGTCCAGTTTCAGGGTAAAGCGTAGATTCACGACCAATAAAGAAGGTTGTTGGACAATCAACATAACTGATTGCTTCACGATAATCTTCATCGTGATTTAAATAGTTCTCTACATACCAAAGCAAGTAATCTAGGCGTTGAATTGGGAGTAAATACTTTTGTAAGAATGGGCGATGTAATGCGAGTTTGAAAATTTTAGGGCTGTAACTGTTGCTGCTTTGAAACTCAATGAATCCAACCCATAAACTGACTAGCTTAAAACGTATTTCTTTGGGTAAATCTTCCAGTATTACAGCGTCTTTGTATTCCAATAATAAAGTTTGAATATCAAGGAGTAAGTTTTTAAATTGCAAATGTTTCTGACCAAATAACCCATACTGCCAAGTTTCATCGACCGAAATCTTTGGCGTTTGATCGATATGTAAATAGGCTTTGAGTTTTGACCCTAAATCAGCATGTTTCATACCATGCATGGCTGTGGTTGCACCCATGGAATAACCGATCAGGATAAATTGGTCTAATTTTAATTGTTTAATAAGTGCATCTATATCATTCCAATGACTCGAAATGGCATCGGTATTTGGTATAGCACAATCTTTTGAACCACCAAAACCACGCCAATCTGGAATAATAAATTCGTATTTTTTGCGACTTGCAAATAAAAAAGGAAGCCATTGCCAACTTTGCATACCTAGTCCTGAAAGTACGAGTACAGGTTCACCTTCACCCACACGACGTACAAATAATTTTTCTTGGTCAGGCATGATATAAAACGGCATTATTTTTCTCCAATTTCGTTTGTTTGTTCGAACTTTTGAAGCTGAGGAATCATTTGTTCTAACCATCTTATCCATTCGATTTCTTTAATGATACCGAGTTCTAGAATCATTTTATGAATAAATAAGACACGATTAGTAGGTTCATTATTTTTAAAGTCTTTGTCATGGATTGTTTGATAAAGACTAAGTTTTTCTTTATGAAGTTCTAGATGTCGTTCAAGTTCAGGCAAAATATTATTGCCGCCAAGCTGTGCTTCTGCTCTTAATCTAACCATGAGGTCATCACGAAGTTGAGCAGGTTCACTTTGTTGTTCAATCCATGAAGCGAGTTCTATTCTTCCAAGTTGTTCAACTTGATAAGTTTTTTTACGGCTATTTGCAGCTTGCTCTTCTAATGTAGAAATCCATCCTTTTTTCAGCATTCCATTGAGTTCGCGGTAAATTTGCTGATGAGTCGCGTTCCAAAAGAAGCCCATTGAACGGTCAAAACGACGAGCTAAATCAAAACCTGTACTTGGTTTCTCTAATAAGCTCGTCAATAAAACATGGGCAAGTGACATGATGATCCGTAATAAAAAATGACTCATCAGAATTATGCAATATGTTGCATAAAAATCAAATCTTGTTTATAACTTTATGCAACAAGTTGCATTAGCAAGCAGATTGCTAGCCAAAGGAGAAAACATGTCAGCTTATCCACATTTATTACAACCACTTGACTTGGGCTTTACCACATTAAAGAACCGTGTGCTTATGGGCTCTATGCATATTGGTTTAGAGGAAGCACCTCAAGGCTATGAACGTATGGCTGCATTTTATGCGGAACGTGCCAAAGGTGGTGTAAGTCTGATTGTAACTGGCGGTGTTTCTCCAAATGATGATGGTGTTGTGTTTGCGCATGGTACAAAATTAGATACCATCGAAGAAGCAGAAAAACATAAAGTGATTACCCAAGCTGTGCATGAGGCTGGTGGAAAAATCGCAATGCAAATTTTGCATACAGGGCGCTATTCTTATCAAGCAAATAATGTTGCGCCATCAGCGATTCAAGCACCGATTAACCCAATTAAGCCTAAAGCACTCAGTTCAGCAGAAGTACAGCAAACCATTGATGATTTTGCCAACTGTGCCAAGCTTGCACAATATGCAGGTTATGATGGCGTTGAAATCATGGGTTCAGAGGGCTATCTGATCAATGAATTCATTGCTGTTCGTACCAACCACCGTGATGACGAATGGGGCGGTAGCTATGAAAATCGTATCCGCTTTCCTATTGAAATCGTTAAACGTACTCGTGACTTAGTTGGCGAAAACTTTATTATTATTTATCGTTTATCGATGCTTGATTTAGTCGAAGGTGGTTCAAGTTTAGAAGAAGTTGTACAACTTGCTAAAGAAATTGAAAAAGCAGGTGCAACCATTATCAATACAGGCATTGGCTGGCATGAAGCCCGTATTCCAACGATTGCCACTAAAGTTCCTCGTGCCGCATTTACCTGGGTAACTGAAAAGCTAAAAGGCTCAGTTTCAATTCCGTTAATCACATCGAACCGTATTAATACCCCTGAAATGGCGGAACATGTATTGGCTTCAGGTCATGCAGATATGATTTCGATGGCTCGCCCAATGTTGGCTGATGCAGATTTTGTATTGAAAGCGAGTGAAGGTCGTAGTGATGAAATCAATACGTGTATTGGTTGTAACCAAGCATGCTTAGATCATATTTTCTCGATGAAAATTGCTACATGCTTAGTCAATCCACGTGCATGTTATGAAACTGAGCTGATTTTTAAAGAAACAAATACAATAAAAAATATTGCAGTAATTGGCGCAGGTCCAGCGGGTCTAAGTTTTGCAACATATGCAGCGAGTCGTGGTCATAAAGTTAAAGTGTTTGATTCAAATAATCAGATTGGTGGTCAGTTTAATATTGCGAAAACCATTCCTGGTAAAGAAGAGTTTTACGAAACTTTACGCTATTTCAAACGTCAGATTGAGTTACAGCCGAATATTGAGCTGGTACTCAATCATACAGTGACTTATGAAGAACTCAGCCAAACGAATTATGATGAGATTGTTGTTGCAACAGGGGTAACACCACGTCAATTACAATTTGAAGGCATTGATCATCCAAAAGTATTGAGCTACATCCAAGTATTAAAAGAGCGTGTTCCAGTCGGTAAGCGTGTTGCGATTATTGGTGCTGGTGGTATTGGTTTTGATACAGCGGAATATTTAACCCATGAAGGTGATAGCGGTAGTTTGAACCCTGAAAAATTCTATGCGGAGTGGGGTATTGATACGAGCTATGCCCATGTAGGTGGTTTAAAGCAACCTGAGCTAGAGAAATCTGAACGTGAGATTTACCTATTACAACGTAAAACAGCAGCTGTTGGTGCTGGATTAGGTAAAACGACTGGTTGGATTCATCGTACAGGCTTAAAACATCGCGATGTGAAAATGATTGCAGGCGCAAGCTATGACAAGGTGGATGATCAAGGACTACATATCACTGTTAATGGTCAAACTACTGTGCTTGACGTGGATAATGTAGTGATCTGTGCAGGTCAGGAATCTTATACCGCCATGTTTGACCAACTCAAGGCAGATGGTAAGAATGTTCACTTGATCGGTGGTGCGAAGGAAGCGGGTGAATTAGATGCTAAACGTGCGATTCGTCAAGGTGCTGAGTTAGCAGCAGTTCTATAAATAAAAGATGAGACATTCTCTATGTTAGGAGAATGTCTCAAACTTCATTAGCTTAGAATATAAGGAAATTACAATGACAATCGAAACAACTAAGCAAGCGTTAGAAAAATGGCATCAGATGATCAAAACAGGTGGCCTTTCAAATTTAAATGAGTTATTAGCTGACGATGTGGTATTTCGTTCACCTGTTGCTTTTAAGCCATATGAGGGAAAACATGTAGTTTTCTTCATTTTAACGAATGTGATTCAGGTGTTTGAAAACTTTACTTATCACCGTGAGTTCTACACTGAAGATGGTGAAAATGTCGTTTTGGAGTTCAGTGCTAATGTAAGTGGAAAATCGCTTAAAGGTATTGATATGGTTCGTTTTAATGCACAGGGAAAAATCATTGATTTTGAAGTGATGATTCGTCCAATGAGTGGTTTAGCGGCTTTAGCAGAAAAAATGGGTGCACGCTTCGCACAATATCAGCCAAACGCATCTCAGTAAAATAGCCTAAGTAATATTGAGATTATTAATATGTGGTTAAAACTTTCAACTTTTGCATTACTACCTGTAGTTGTTATACAAGGTGTAAAAGTTCGTAAAAACACACCACGACTTTTAGAAGCGAGTGGTGATCGTGATGGTCTTATTGGACAAGGACAGCCACTCTCTTTATTAATTTTAGGCGATTCGGCAGCAGCTGGGGTTGGTGTTGAGACCCAGCAAGATGCTTTATCTGGTGCGATTATTTCAGAATTAAAAACAGAATATACGTTGCTCTGGAAATTGCATGCAAAAACTGGTGATACAACAAAACAAGTTTATCAAGCGATCCAACAATTAGAACCCAAAAAATATGATGTAGTCGTCACTTCAGTTGGTGTCAATGATGTGACTAAATTAATTTCTGCTAAAACTTGGATAAAACAACAAAAACAATTATTTACTCAAATACAAAATCATTTTCAGCCAAAATTGATTATTGTGTCTGGAGTCCCGCCAATGCAGCATTTTCCTGCATTACCCAATCCATTAGCATGGTTATTTGGACAATATGCAGAACAAATGAATCAAACATTAAAACAGTGGCTAGCCCCACAGTCACAATTTAGACTTATTGAATACGATATTAAAAATTTTCAGGCGATGAATTTATCTATGGCAAGTGATGGCTTTCATCCAAGTAAAGAAATCTATGCTATTTGGGGGCAACAGGTCGCGACATTGGTGCGACAAACATTTACTCGTGGTTAAATAGAGGTTTTTATTGAATATGGGTATATCTGCTTTAGATAAAATTAAAGTGTTAGGCTCTGAGCTGCTTGATTCTGTACTTGGTGCTGAGCAACCCAAAATGTACTATGACCCGAAAGGAAAAATAAAAGACGTTTTGGAAAAATTACCTCAGTTAAAGAAAAAGTATCGCCCAACACCTTGGCTTAGTAATACTCATGTACATCTTTTATATTTCGATATCATTAGAAAAAAAACAATTAAGCTTGAATATGAAAGTGCTCACCACGACCAGTTTGGAAGAATTTGAAAAAGAATATTTTGAAATGGCAGGCTTTCAGGATTATCAAAGTTATTGCCAAGCCATTAACCCGATTTATGTGTTTGATAATGTCAAGATTCCACTGATGATTTTAAATGCGGAAGATGATCCTGTATGTTCCATTAAAAACTTAGAACCTTATAAAGAAGTTATTCAGCAAATGGAAAATATTGTGGTGGTCACCACTAAAAAAGGAAGTCACTGTGGTTTTTACGAAAGTTTAGAAGTGAAATCGTGGGCATCACGACTGATGGCAGACTTTTTTAAACACTACTCCTAATTTCTAGACTATAAAAAAAGCCACGAGTCGCTTTACGACGGCTCATGGCTTTTTTGAGAGGTTAATTAAATTAATTATTTAATGCAGGTGTTGCTGCCGCAATCGCTGCAGCAACCGCATCGTCTTCAGTTTGTGCTGGAGCGGGTTTGACGGCTTTAGGTTGTTCAACTTTTGCTGGTTTCTGCTCAGTTTGCGCAGGTTTTGGTTGTTCAGCTTGTGCCGTTGTTGTCTCTTCTGCTGTTTGAGCTGGGCGAGTTTCACGACGAATTTCTGTAGTTGTATTTGGCGTTTCTTCTCGACTCATCTCAATTACTGGAGCTGGCGTTGCTGGTTTATCTACGCTTTCCAAAGGCTGAAATTCTTGGTTTTGTTGTGGTTGAGATGCTGCTTGAGTCGTTTGTGTTTCAGAAGTTTGTTCTGATGGTTCTTCATTTTTTGGCTCTTCTTTTTTGACACAAGCAGTAAGTAATAGACCAGTTGCAAGTGCAGCACAGATTAAAAGTTTTTTATTCGCCATTGTTAAAGCTACATATTGAATGAAAGATGCCAGTGATTATAGCAGTAAAATTAAATGAAAAAATCCCTAGGATTTATTGAGCTTGTTGATATTTTATAAATGCTTGCATCAGCGTATCTGTTGAAATTGCAATATGGTCAAAATCTTCAAATGAATTTATTTCTGATCTAAAATTGTTTTTAAACATTAAACGTAATTTATGGATGAAATATCCACAAACCCCATAAATTTTTATTGAAAATGCTGATAGAATAGTCAGTTGTTTATAGTTCTTTGAATTGATGCGGTTTGACTTTGCTTTATAGGGGCAGAGTACAGTAAAATTGCCCAACATTGTAGGCCGATTTCGGCTCGATTGTACGAGAAACTCAATGACCCATTTTATTTTTGTCACTGGTGGTGTGGTTTCATCACTAGGTAAAGGTATTTCTGCTGCTTCTGTTGCCGCACTTTTGGAAGCTCGTGGCTTGAAAGTCACTATGGTAAAAATGGATCCATACATTAATGTCGATCCAGGTACCATGAGCCCATTTCAGCACGGTGAAGTTTTCGTCACAGAGGATGGTGCTGAAACTGACTTAGATTTGGGCTATTACGAACGTTTCCTGCGTCGTGCGAAAATGACCAAACTGAATAACTTTACCAGTGGTCGTGTCTATCAGGACGTTTTGAATAAAGAACGTCGTGGTGATTACTTAGGTGGTACGGTTCAAGTTATTCCACATATTACAGATAATATTAAAGAACGTGTACTTCGCGCAGGTGAAGGCTACGACGTTGCAATCGTTGAGATTGGTGGTACTGTTGGTGATATCGAATCACTTCCTTTTATGGAATCAGTACGTCAGTTGATGGTAGAGCTTGGTCATAAACGTACCATGTTGATGCACTTGACATTATTACCATATATCAAATCTGCTGCTGAACTTAAAACTAAGCCAACTCAACATTCAGTTAAAGAACTTCTTTCGATCGGTATTCAGCCAGATATCTTAATCTGCCGTACTGAATATGATGTTGATGTTGATACTAAACGTAAAATTGCATTGTTCACTAATGTTGAAGCGCGTGCCGTTGTCGTCTGTAAAGATGCAAAAACAATTTATCAAATTCCACGTACATTCTACGAACAAAATGTTGACGATTTAATTTGTGAACGTTTTGGTTACAACGACCTTCCAGAAGCAAATCTTGAAGATTGGGATAATGTTGTAGAAGCATTATTGAACCCTGAATACACTGTTCGTGTTGCGATGGTCGGTAAATATGTTGAATTACCAGATGCTTATAAATCTGTAAATGAAGCACTTTTACATGCAGGTATTCAAAATCGCGTTAAAGTTCAGATTGACTACGTGAATGCTGAAGACCTTGAACAGCAAGATATGAGTATTTTGAGCACTGCTGATGCGATTTTAGTACCAGGTGGTTTCGGTGAGCGTGGTACTGAAGGCAAGATGAAAGCTATTCAATATGCACGTGAAAACAAGATTCCATTCCTAGGTATTTGTTTAGGTATGCAACTCGCTGTAATTGAATATGCTCGCAATGTAGCAGGTATTCCAGAAGCAAGCTCTACAGAGTTTAATCGTTCAACTAAATATCCATTAATTGGCTTAATTACTGAATGGTTAGACGAGCGTGGCGAATTACAACAGCGCAGTCTTGAATCAGACTTAGGCGGAACAATGCGTCTTGGTGCTCAAAAGTCAGAATTGGTTGAAGGCACGAAAACTCGCGAAGTTTATGGTAAAGATGAAATTACTGAGCGTCATCGCCATCGTTATGAAATGAATGATCGTTACATTCCTACGCTTGAAAAAGCTGGTATGAAAATTTCAGGTTATTCTTCTGTACAACATTTAGTTGAAACTGTAGAAATTCCTGAACATCCTTGGTTTATTGCTGTACAATTCCACCCAGAATTTACCAGCTCGCCACGTGATGGACATCCATTGTTTGCTAGCTTTATTGGTGCAGCAAAACAACAGCATCAAAAAAACAAATAAGATGGCTTTGGGATAAACTAGGAAGTTGAAATGTCACAATTAAAACCACAAGAAATTGTAAGTTTGGGTGATATACAAATGGCGAATCATTTGCCATTTGTATTGTTTGGCGGCATGAATGTACTTGAGTCTAAAGACCTTGCATTTGAAATTGCTGAAACTTATGTGGATATTTGCACACGCTTAAATATTCCGTATGTATTCAAAGCTAGTTTTGACAAAGCCAACCGTTCTAGCCTGAACTCATTTCGTGGTCCGGGTTTAGAAAAAGGCATTGAATGGCTAGCTGACATTAAAAAGCATTTTAATGTGCCAATCATTACCGATGTACATGAGCCGTATCAGGCTGCGCCTGTGGCAGAAGTGGCAGACATTATTCAGCTTCCTGCTTTTTTAAGCCGCCAAACCGATTTGGTTGAAGCAATGGCAAAAACTCAAGCCATTATCAATATCAAAAAAGCACAATTCTTAGCACCACACGAAATGCGCCATATTTTGCATAAGTGTTTGGAAGCTGGAAACGATAAACTCATTCTTTGTGAACGTGGTTCAGCATTTGGTTATAACAACTTGGTTGTAGATATGCTTGGCTTCGACATCATGAAAGAAATGAATGTACCTGTATTTTTTGATGTCACCCACGCATTGCAAACGCCTGGTGGTCGTGCTGATTCTGCGGGTGGTCGCCGTGCTCAAATCACGACTTTAGCGCGTGCAGGTATGGCAACAGGTTTAGCGGGTCTGTTCTTGGAAGCACATCCAGAACCTGAAATCGCAAAATGTGATGGACCGTGTGCTTTGCGTTTATCTCAGCTTGAGCCATTCTTGGCGCAATTAAAAGAATTGGATACTTTAGTCAAAGGATTCAAAAAGTTAGATACCCATTGATGTAATTGTTTACATCTTATTTTCATTCAACAGAGGAATTGTTCATGAGCCAAATCGTTGACATCCGCGCACGTGAAATTTTGGACTCTCGTGGTAACCCAACCATCGAAGCAGACGTTATTTTAGAATCTGGGGTTGTGGGTCGTGCATGTGCACCATCTGGTGCTTCGACTGGTTCTCGTGAAGCTTTAGAACTTCGTGATGGCGACAAAGCACGCTATTTAGGTAAAGGTGTTAAAAATGCGGTTAATAACGTAAACACTTTAATCCGTGATGCTTTAGTGGGTAAATCAGTATTTGAACAAAAAGACATCGATAACACGATGATTGAGCTTGATGGTACTGAAAACAAAGAAAAACTAGGTGCTAACGCAACTCTAGCTGTTTCTTTGGCTGCTGCTCGCGCTGCTGCTACTGAAAAGAAAATTCCTCTTTTCCAATACATCGCAGACTTGCGTGGTCAAACAACTTTGAGCATGCCTGTACCAATGATGAATATCATTAATGGTGGTTCACATGCAGATAATAACGTTGATATTCAAGAGTTTATGATTGAGCCAGTTGGTTTCACTTCATTCTCTGAAGCATTACGTGCAGGTGCTGAAATCTTCCATTCCCTAAAATCAGTTTTAAACAAAAAAGGTTTAAACACTGCTGTAGGTGATGAAGGTGGTTTTGCTCCGAACTTGCGTTCAAATGAAGAAGCAATCACTGTTATTCTTGAAGCGATTGGTCAAACGGGTTACAAAGCGGGTTCTGACATTATGTTGGCACTTGACTGTGCATCTTCAGAATTTTACAAAAATGGTCAATATATTCTTGCAGGTGAAGGCAATAAAGCATTCACAAGCAATCAATTCTCTGATTATTTAGCTGGTCTTGTAAATCAATACCCAATCATCTCGATTGAAGATGGTCTTGATGAGTCTGATTGGGAAGGTTGGAGCTACTTAACATCAATCCTTGGTGACAAAATCCAATTGGTTGGTGACGATTTATTCGTAACTAATCCTAAGATTTTACAACGCGGCATTAATGAGAAAGTCGGTAACTCTATTCTGATCAAATATAATCAGATCGGTACGTTGACTGAAACTCTAGATGCAATCTACCTTGCGAAAGCAAATGGTTATAGCACTGTAATTTCACACCGTTCAGGTGAAACTGAAGATTCAACGATTGCTGACTTGGCAGTAGGTACAGCAGCGGGTCAAATCAAGACGGGTTCACTTTGCCGTTCTGACCGCGTAGCGAAATATAACCAATTGCTTCGTATTGAAGAATTAACGAATGCAGCTTACCGCGGTAAAGCTGAATTCAAAGGTCTAAACTAAGGTCAATTTATCTATGTTGAATACTTCTGATCATCTTTCTTTACAAAAGACAGAAACTCTGCAAATTCATAATCATATAGAATTTGTAGGTGATCTTTCTTGTAAGAAGGATGTAGGGAATTTTTCATGATAGAGATGTTTCGATCGACCTCGAGTAAATTGATTCTGTTACTTGTCATCTTTTTGGTGGCAAGTTTACAGTATCAATTTTGGCTAGGTGAGGGAGGGTATTTTCCTCATCAAGCCTTGACTCAACAGATTAAGCAACAAGCAGAAGTAAATACGGAGCTTAAAGAGCGCAATCGTATTTTAGCAGCCGAAGTTTTCGACTTAAAAAATGGAACGGAAGCGATTGAAGAACATGCACGCTTAGATTTAGGTTTAATCAAGCCAAATGAAACTTTTGTGCAAATGAGTACCATCAGTACCCATTATAAACCAATTTATATCGATCCAAATGCAAAAGTAGATGCAGCAACCAATGAAAACCCAGACTAGACTATGGGCGGTTGTGCCAGCCGCAGGTTCGGGCAGTCGTTTTTCAAAAACTGAATTAAAACAATATCAATATATTCAAAATCGTACTGTGCTTGAGCATACAGTTAATCGATTAAATACACTGGATTTAGCGGGTTGTGTACTTGCAATTGGTGAGAATGATAATTTTGCTAGAACACTTTCTTTTGATCATAAAGAGAAATTACATTTTTGTTTAGGTGGAGTCGAACGAGTAAATTCTGTGCTCAATGCATTAATTTACTTATCGGATATCGCGGATGAAAATGATTGGGTATTGGTGCATGATGCAGCCCGTCCTTGTGTTACGTGCGCTAATTTAGAGCAATTGGTTAATTCTGCAATAAAACATAATCAAAGTGCAATTTTGGCTATTCCAGTACGTGATACTTTAAAACAAGTGCGTGTTGAACATCAGATTGAAAAAACTGTAAGTCGTGAGTTGTTGTGGCAAGCACAAACGCCACAGATCGCAAAATTAAAAATATTAAAAAATGCGCTTGAAACAGCATTGATAGATCACTTGACGATTACTGATGAAGCAAGTGCATTAGAATACGCTGATTTTCCTGTACAAGTAGTACAAGGTCGTTCAGACAATATTAAAATTACTTATCCTGATGATTTAGAACTTGCAAAGTTAATTCTTCAATCACAAATTCGGCTTTAATTTTTAGATTCAAATAGCCTAAGTAAATTTTATTTTATACTTTTACATCATTCTGAATGACAATAAAATGATGATTTGTTAGATTAAAAACATAATTTATAATGGGTTAACAAATGAAAAAATTATTAATCTTAAGTCTTTTTACTTTTTCTTTAGTAGGATGTGCATCTACACCATCAGAAACTTCAAACACTGTACAGGAAACGATACATTATTCATCAAGTCCTTGTTTTGGTGCTTGTCCAATTTATTCGGTAGAAATCTCACCTTCTGGAACAGTGAATTTCAATGGTAAGCAATATACTAAAGTGACGGGTACTCAGACGTTAACAATAGATCCTTCGGTATATAAAAAATTACAACAGGAGTTGAAAACTTATCGTCCAGAAACAGGTGCAAACGTTAAAACAACTGGCTGTCAGCAAACGGCAACTGATCAACCGAGTGCATATTTTGTTTGGATTAGACCAGATGGAACAACAACAAAATTAAGTCACTATACTGGTTGTATTTCACCAGCAAATATAGAATTAAATAAACTGATTAATAAGCTTCCTAAATTGATTGGTATCGAAGATTTAGTACGCTAATGTCCATGAGAGTCTAAAATAGATAAATTTGTCTCAAGTATAAGAATGAACCATGCGGAGGAGTCTTAAATGACAGCTTTTATAATCATGAAAATGAGTATGTAAGAAGAAGATTATTCTCCTAATCTTGCTGTAGAAGCATGCCGCAATGTGTTCAAGCAAGCCAGTCTTCGACTGTGATATTGTGAAAAATCATTTTTTATTTGAACCCTCGCTGATGGGTGAAATTTGTATCATTACAAATAAATCAACATGTCCTAAAACCCAAGAAAAACAGGCTATTGTATATTTTAATGCGGCAAATTAGCTCTAGAATTCGAATGGTCTGGGAAAAGCAAAATTAAAGATGATTTGTTACTCTGGCATATCGAGGCATATTTTAATGCAGATTTCAGATCTAAATCTTCAAATGGTGAAAAAGCAGAATTACGCAAGTTAAATTATCTTGTAAATGATTTTCCTATTTGATTTGTTGGGAGGGTATTGGCTGAATTTGAATAGAAATTCTGTAACAATAAAGAGCTTTAATTATTATACTTAATAATATAATATAAAAATATATAATGTTTTTGCGGATCAATTATGTCTAGCATTATTTCTGCTTTAATCGGTGGTGGAATTTTAGGGCTTGCAGTCGTTGGCTATTTATATGTGAATGGTCGCATTACGGGTATCAGTGGGTTACTGTCTCAATTATTACAACCCAAGCTATTGGTTCGAAGCTCAGCTATGTGGTTCTTATTGGGGCTACTGATCACACCATTTATTTATCAGATATTTATAACACCTGAGATTGTTATTAAATCATCTCCAATTGGATTGATTATTGCTGGTTTATTGGTTGGTTTTGGTACTCGTTTGGGTTCAGGTTGTACAAGTGGGCATGGGATCTGCGGGATCAGTCGCCTATCTATACGCTCCATGATTGCTACAGTTACATTCATGTTAGCTGGAATAATAACTGTATATGTTATTCGTCATATCTTTGGAGTTGCGCTATGAAGAATGCACTTGCTTTTGTATTTGGTAGCTTGTTTGCGCTAGGCTTGCTGGTTTCAGGAATGTCTAATCCTGAAAAAGTTTTAGGTTTTCTTGATATTTTTGGAAAATGGGATATCAGTTTGATGTTCGTGATGATAGGTGCAATCATTGTGGCGATTCTTCCATTTCAAAAAGCGATTCGAAATCCGAAAACGATTTTTGGTGAAGAAATATCATTACCAATCAGTACCCAAATTGATAAAAAATTAATAGTTGGGTCGAGTCTTTTTGGAGTTGGTTGGGGCATTGCTGGAATCTGTCCCGCACCTGCAATTACATTGATTGGATTGGGTTATTCTCAAGTATGGTATTTTATTGTTGCAATGCTTGTGGGAATGTTTATCCATCGCTTTTGGGCTGAACGATAGGAGACAAACTTATGCAACCTCAAGTCAAGGCATTCTTTGATCAGGATACCAATACATTCAGCTATGTGGTTACTGACCCATGTACAAAGGTTTGTGCAATCATTGACAGTGTATTGAATTATGATGCGGCATCGGTTTCAACATCAACTCAGGGTGCAGATGAAATTATTCAATACATTGAAGAAAACCAGCTCAAGGTGGAGTGGATTTTAGAAACTCATGTCCATGCAGATCATCTAACTGCCTCACAATATTTAAAAAGCAGGGTAGGTGGCAAAATTGCCATGAGTGAAAAGATTGCAATTGTGCAGGAAATTTTTAGTGCAATCTATCATATTGATCTTAAATATTTTAATACCCATCAAACCTTTGATTACCTGTTTAAGGATCACCAACATTTTAAGATTGGTGAGATGGATGCCTACAATATTCCAACTCCAGGCCATACGCCAGCCTGTCTGAGTTATGTGATTGGTGATGCTGTTTTTGTCGGTGATACATTATTTATGCCTGATTATGGGACAGCGCGTTGTGACTTTCCAAAGGGTAGTGCGGAAATTTTATATGACTCTGTGCAGCAGCTTTATAAGTTACCTGAACAGACTCGCGTTTTTCTTTGCCATGACTATAAGCCTGATGGAAGAACTGAGTTTGTGTATGAAACCAGTATTCAAGCACAAAAGCAGGGCAATATTCATTTAAATGCCACAACCACCAAGCAGGATTTTGTGCGGATGCGTCAGGTGCGTGATGCAAAATTAACAATGCCAAAACTAATTCTACCGTCTATTCAAATCAATATGGATGCAGGACGTTTTCCTGAACCAGAATCCAATGGAATACGTTATCTGAAATTACCGCTAAATTATTTCAAATCCTAGACTTATCTTAGGAAACCTTGTTTTTGGTAATAAGGATTCTTTTCGCTTAACTATATAAATAGCCTAAGTGAATTTTAAAAATTTAGAGAATAAAACCATCTCATAAATTTAAATTAATTATTAGACATCAATATATTATTTATTAGCAATAAAGAAATAAAAAGAGCGCATTAATAGATGTACTGTTTTTCAAATTGAATTTGAAAATTAACTAGTCAAAACTTCTTTATTCCAGCCATAACAATTGCTAAAGCAATTGGCAAGAACAGTGTGATCAATCCAGAATCCATAACCGTTTATTCCTTTGATATGTTTTTGTCAAAATTTTTAGAAAGCGTTCTACTGTAACAATTCATCCCAGAAAAAGTTATCATAATTTTCTCTAATAAAAATATCCCTACTTAAACAATAACTTAAAAACAGGATTTAATTTTTAGACAATGGTAAAGTGTGGGTAAGTGGTTCGTGGGGAAATCGTGACAACTCAAGCAATTTGACAAGAATTTAATTTCTTATTTTGAAGTGGGGCGAATTTGATACAGATATGATAATCAACACTAAGAATAGAAAGGTGATGTTTATCGTGGTAATTTGCATCCTGAGCTGCTTAAATTATTAGTGAACAGGTATTTTTTAGCGGCACGATGATAGAAATAGAAACCCATCCACTCACTCCATTTTTGCCTGGCAATGCAAAACTGCTGATGCTGGGGAGTTTTCCACCACCTCAGAATCGGTGGAAGATGAACTTTTACTATCCAAACTATCAAAATGATATGTGGAGAATATTTGGTCTGATTTTTTTCAGTGATAAAAACCACTTTTTAGATTTACCTAATAAAAATTTTAAGGAAAGCCAAATCCGTGAGTTTTTGTCTCAAGCTGGAATTGGGATATTTGATACGGCCTATCAAATTAAACGCTTGCAGGGCAATGCCTCAGACAAGTTTCTGGAAATTGTGACTCCAACCGATTTGTCAGAATTGCTTGAGCAAATACCAATGTGCCATACCATTATGACAACGGGAGACAAGGCCACAGATACGCTGATGCAGCATTTTCCTGAACAAATAAATAAACCCATGATTGGGCAATCGGTACAGGTGAATTATGACAATCGTGAGCTAAGCTTATATCGCTTGCCTTCATCATCACGGGCATATCCGTTGGCGCTCGAAAAAAAAGCCGATGTTTACAAACAGTTCTTTCAACAAATAGGTTTGGTTTAATTATAAAAGCAGGGGAAATGAATGAACGATGTCGCCAATCTAGGATTTTCGCCTGATAGTCTGAGATCAATGTATCGGGCCGACCTGAGCGATGACTATCTTTAATCGATCCAAACTCATACAATTTCCAACGTCGGCGTTGTAGCCTTATGGTTTCTGGGATACGTTCTTGTAGAGTGGCAACTTCCGCAACACTTTTACCTTCGGAAAGCTAGAGAATAGTTGGGGCACGTTGTCTTTCACGCCAATGTTTTGCATGTTTGGACAGAAAAATGAGTCGTTCTCGCTGTTCTAAACTGAGTGGTACAGAAACAATTCGAGGCATGTGTGAACATCTGTTAACTAAAAAAACCTTTTCGCATGATTAGTTGTTTTGTCAACTTATCACCGAGTGATTAAACAGGTTTGTCATATTGAAAAGTTTCAAGTAAGACGATCTAAACTGATTTTGAATCATATTTTTTCAGCCTTGATGGCCTACGTCGAGATACAAAAGAACCAGTTTGAGCGGATCTTTGAAATGTATATCGTTGGCAGAAGAAATTATTTAGACCAATGATCAAAAACTTCATTGATGACTTTATTCTCGATAAAAATCATCTGCTACCACAAAGAATCTATAAATAATACTGCGTAAGTCCTATTAAATATGAATTTGAGCAACTTTTGATAAACAAAAAATGTTATTTGCTAAATCATGGAGCATTTGCATTAAAACAAAGCCTTTTAAGCACCAAGATGAAAATTAGAAAAAATAGTATATCTATACAATAATATAAACATCTGATTTAGATATATAAAATAAATTGGCATGGATTCTGCATTTTAAAATTCAAACTTGTATACAAGATGGGATTCATAAAATGCATGAAATAAAAACTTTAGGCTGGACAATTTCAGAATGGCAAACCGCATATTTGAAAAATGAGATTCAGCTTGATACTTTAAAAGATTTAGTTGCATTAATTGATCCTCAAGATAATGCATGGATTTCAATTGCGACGTTAGAACAGATTGAACAGCAAATTCAAGTTCTCAATGAATTAAGCAAAGAAGCTGAAAGTTTAGAAAAACAATTTCCACTCTACGGCGTTCCGTTTGCAGTGAAAGATAATATTGATGTTGCAGGGTTTGTAACTACCGCAGCTTGTAAAGCTTTAACTACTGTTGCAGCAGAAGATGCTGAAACAGTACGTTTGTTAAAACAAGCGGGAGCGATTGTCATTGGTAAAACCAACCTTGATCAGTTTGCAACGGGTTTAGTGGGAACGCGTTCACCTTTTGGTATTGTTGCAAATACCTTTAATTCTGAATATATCAGTGGTGGATCGAGCTCTGGTTCAGCAAGTGTGGTTGCTCGTGGATTTGTCCCATTTGCATTGGGGACAGATACCGCAGGTTCTGGTCGAGTGCCAGCGGCATTTAATAATATTGTTGGGCTAAAACCAACCAAAGGGCGGTTTTCAAATCGTGGTTTATTGCCTGCTTGTAAAAGTCTAGATTGTATTTCGATCTTTGCCTTGACTGTTGCAGATGCAGACTTGGTTGCAAATATTTTAGAAGCATATGATCCGTTGGATAGTTATTCACGTAAGCATCCAAAGAATGTTCCAGTGCATTTCTCTAGCAAATTAAAATTTGCCATTCCAGAAAAACTAAATTTCTTTGGAGATGAGCAATCAGAAAAAGCATTTCAGCAAACAATTCAATTGCTTGAATCATTAAATGCTGAAATTACTAGAATTGATTTTTCAGATTTTGAGCAGCTGGCGGTGCAACTATATCAAGGTTCATGGGTGGCAGAACGTACCGCAGCCGTTGAATATTTACTGAAAACCAATCCTGATGCATTTGATCCAACGGTATTAGAAATTATTAAAAACGGTGAAAAATATTCAGCGGTGGATGCCTACAATGCAGAATATTTAAAACAAGATTTAGCTCGAAAAATCCAACAAAGACTGGCTGACTTTGATGCCTTAATTGTTCCAACCGCATCTACAATTTATACCATTGAGCAGCTTGAAAAAAATCCGATTGAATATAACGCTCATTTAGGAACCTACACTAACTTTACCAACTTGGCAGATTTGAGTGCTTTAGCTTTACCAGCAGGATTTAGGGCTGACCATTTACCATTTGGGATCACTCTAATTGCACCAGCTTGGCATGATGCGGCATTGGTTCATTTTGGTAAAGCTTGGCAAAACTATCTTGCACTGAAATTAGGGGCATTGGATAAAGCTCTGCCTTTAAGTTCTTCTACACCTATTTCACAACATCATATTCGCGTTGCAGTCGTCGGTGCTCATTTGACAGGTATGCCGCTAAATTTTCAGCTCACCACACGTGATGCCGTACATATCGAAACCACAACGACCTCTAAAAACTATGCGCTTTATGCTTTGAATGGCACCGTTCCACCGAAACCCGGCTTAGCACGTCAGCAAGATGGTCAAAGCATCATTGTAGAACTTTGGGATGTTCCAACTGCTCGATTTGGTGAATTTGTGGCTGAAATTCCGACACCTTTAGGAATGGGCAATGTCGAATTAGAAGATGGGCGCTGGGTGAAAGGTTTTATCTGTGAGCCTTATGGCATAGATGATGCAGAGAATATTAGTCATTTTGGTGGATGGAGAGCTTATATCCAGCATCGTAACAGCCAAGCAGCAAACACAGCGAATTAATTGGGGGAAATCATCATGTTTAAAACTGTACTTATTGCAAACCGCGGTGAAATTGCTGTTCGAGCGATTCGCACACTTAAAAAATTAGGTGTAACCAGTGTTGCTGTGTATTCGGATAGTGATCGTTATGCGCAACATGTCGAAGATGCTGATATTGCGATTGGATTAGAGGGTTTAAAACCAGCCGATACTTATTTGAGTATCGAAAAATTAATTCAGGCAGCTAAACAAACTGGCGCAGAGGCAATCTTTCCTGGTTATGGCTTTCTGTCTGAAAGTGCTGATTTTTCTCGCGCTTGTGAAGAAAATAATATTGCCTTTATGGGACCAACAGCAGAGCAAATTTTAGAATTTGGTTTAAAACATCGTGCCCGTGAATTGGCGGCTGCGGCAAATGTACCAATGACTCCGGGAACAGGATTGTTGGATAGTTTAGAAGAGGCACTGACTGCCGCAGATCGTATTGGCTATCCAATTATGTTGAAAAGTACTGCTGGCGGTGGTGGTATTGGTTTGACCCGTTGTGATACACCACAAGCCTTGACCGATGCTTATGAAAGTGTCAAACGCTTGGGAGAACAATTCTTTAAAGACGCTGGCGTATTTATTGAATGCTTTATTGATAAAGCCCGTCATGTTGAAGTGCAAATTTTTGGTGATGGAAAAGGGCAAGTCGTTGCCTTTGGTGAGCGGGATTGTTCTTTGCAACGTCGTAACCAAAAAGTGGTAGAGGAAACGCCCGCGGCAAATTTACCTGAAGCGACACGTAAAAAACTACATCAAGCAGCGATAGAACTCGGGAAATCCGTTAATTATCGTAGTGCAGGAACGGTTGAGTTTATCTACGATGCCAATCGAGATGAGTTTTATTTTCTTGAAGTGAATACACGTTTACAAGTTGAGCATCCAGTCACTGAGATGGTTACGGGTCTAGACTTAATTGAATGCATGCTCAAAGTGGCTGCTGGTGATGAACTTGATTGGGCATATCTCAGCAATATTCAGCCGAAAGGTGCAGCGATTGAGGTTCGTGTTTATGCTGAAGATCCCGTTAAAAATTTCCAGCCTAGTCCCGGTGTACTGACAGAAGTTGCATTTCCAGAAGGTACACGTGTTGATACTTGGGTGAAAACGGGCACAGAGATTTCACAATATTTTGATCCGATGATTGCCAAGATCATTGTGCATGCTGATGATCGTGCTAGTGCGATTGAAAAATTAAAAACCGTTTTGGCGGAAACACGCTTGAATGGTATTAGCACCAATCTGGATTATGCCCGTGCGATTATTTCCGATCAGCGTTTTGATGATATGCAAATATGGACAAGAATGTTGGATGATTTCAACTACACGCCAAACGTGATTGAAGTGATTCAAGCAGGGACTTTGAGTTCAATTCAAGATTATCCAGGTCGTACAGGCTACTGGGATATTGGTGTACCGCCATCTGGTCCAATGGATGATTATGCATTTCAGCTTGCCAATCGTATTGTTGGAAATGATGCTAAAGCCGCAGGTTTTGAGTTTACCCTTGTTGGGCCAACACTTAAATTCCATGCAGATGCAACCATTGCTTTGGCAGGTGCAAGCTGTACTGCTTTGTTAGATGATCAGGAAATTGATTTTTGGAGACCTGTTGCAGTCAAAGCAGGACAAATTTTAAAAATCGGTCAAGTAGAATCAGGTTGCCGTACTTATCTAGCCGTGCGTAATGGTTTGGATGTTCCTGTTTATTTGGGCAGTCGTTCTACCTTTGCACTTGGTAATTTTGGTGGTCATGCAGGGCGTACCTTGCGTGTCGGCGATATGATTAAAATGGTTGATCCAGCATTTGCGAGCGCAGAGTTGCCACTTGCTCATGATGAACCTCAAGCATTGTCGGCTGAATTGATTCCTGAATATAGTAATGAATGGGAAATTGCGGTGTTATATGGCCCGCACGGCGCACCAGATTTCTTTAAACCTGAATATGTAGAAGAGTTTTTTGCATCAGAGTGGACGGTGCACTTTAACTCAAATCGTTTAGGTGTGCGTTTATCAGGACCAACACCAAGCTGGGCACGAGAAAATGGTGGTGAAGCAGGTTTACATCCATCCAATGTGCATGACTGTGAATATGCAATCGGTGCAATTAACTTCACAGGGGATTTCCCTGTGATTCTGGCAAAAGATGGTCCAAGTTTAGGTGGTTTCGTTTGTCCTGTGACGATTGCCAAAGCAGAACTTTGGAAAGTGGGACAACTCAAAGCCGATGATAAAATTCGCTTTTATCCGATTAGTGTTGAACAAGCCAATGAACTTGAACGTCAGCAAATTGAAAATATCCAAAACTTTGCGGAAGCAAGCAAAGTTGTAGAAACAATTGAGCCAATTCAAGAAGTTGTCAGTACGATTTTGGCACAACGTGAACCAACGGAATTGTCGCCAAAAACAGTGTATCGCCAAGCAGGTGATAGTTATATTCTCTTAGAATACGGCGAAAATGTTTTAGATTTAGCTTTACGTTTACGAGTGCATCAACTGATTCAAATGATTCGTGATGCAAAAATTGCAGGCGTATTAGAACTGTCACCGGGTGTTCGTTCACTACAGATTAAATACGACGGCTTAGTCATTCCACAATCACAATTGATTGCTCAATTACTTCAACTCGAAGAAGAGATGGGTGATTTGAGCCAATTAAAAATCCCATCTCGTATCGTACATTTGCCGATGGCATTTGAAGACAGTGCCACTTTAGGCGCAGTTGAACGTTATCAAGAAAGTGTTTGCTCTAAAGCACCGTGGCTACCAAATAACGTTGACTTTATCCAACGCATTAATGGTTTGGCAGATCGAAATGAAGTTAAAGATATTATTTTTGATGCGAACTATTTAATTCTTGGCTTGGGTGATGTGTATTTAACTGCACCTTGTGCTGTGCCAGTTGACCCACGCCATCGTTTACTCAGTTCTAAATATAATCCAGCACGTACCTTTACCGCAGAGGGAACAGTCGGTATTGGTGGTATGTACATGTGTATCTACGGCATGGATTCACCGGGCGGCTATCAATTAATTGGGCGTACACTACCAATCTGGAACAAGTTTAAGAAAAACAAACAATTTGGTGATAAGCAATGGTTCTTACAATTCTTTGATCAAATCAAATATTTTGAAGTGACTGAAGAAGAATTGAATCAATGGCGTGCCGACTTTGAAAATGGTCGTGCTGAGATCAAGATTGAAGAAACAGAGTTCGATTATGCAGATTATGTACACTTCTTAGATGATGAAGCTGAAAGTATTGCCGAGTTTAAAGCTAAGCAACAACAAGCATTCACAACTGAAGTGGATCGCTGGAAAGAGGAGTTTGCAGCTCAACCTGAAGAACAGATTCAAGAAAATAACTATGCTGATTACAGTCATTTAGCATCATTAAATGCATCGATGACAGGTAATATCTGGAAAATTTTTGTTGAACATGGTCAAGAGGTTAAAAAAGGTGAAACTGTTGCTATTATTGAAGCAATGAAAATGGAACTTCCTGTCTATGCAGAAGAAGATGGCATTGTAAAAGCCATTATTTGTAGAGCAGGGCAAACCGTACATAGAGGTGAACCATTGGTTTATATGGAATAAGGCAAGGTTGCATGAAAGAAACCAAAATAAAAACAACAAAAAGCTCAGACAATTTGTCTGAGCTAGTTTACCAACGCATCAAGAATGATATCTTTGATTTCAAACTGATGCCGGGTGAACGTTTCACTGAATCTGAAGTTGCAAAAGCTTATGATGTAAGTCGCACCCCAATCCGACAAGCGCTATATCGTTTGCAACAAGAGGGTTATGTTGATGTGAGTTTTCGTAGCGGTTGGCAAATCCGACCACTCAATTTTCGTTATTATGAAGAACTTTATGATGTGCGGATCGTATTAGAAAAAGATTCGATTCGTAAACTTTGTCAGATTGATCATCAAAACTCGGTTGAGTTATCCGTATTAAAAGATTTATGGTTGATTGAACCTCATCAATATCTAAAAGAAATTAAACAACTTTCACAACAAGATGAAGATTTCCATTGCGCTTTGGTTCGCGCCTCTGGCAATAATGAAATGGCAAGGATTCATCGTGACTTGAGCGAGCGAATACGTATTATTCGTCGTTTAGACTTCTCTAAAGATTATCGTGTTGAAGCGACTTATCAGGAGCATCAGAAAATATTGGGTTATATTTTTAATCGTAAAGTAGATGAAGCCATTCAGGCGATTGAAGCACATATTATGCAAAGTCGTGATGAAGTGAAAAAAATTACTTTACAGATGTTGGATTCGAGTCAGTTTTACTAGGTTTTAAATAATAACCTTTCAAAAGATGGTTATGTGTGTCTAGAATTTTGGTGGCTATTCACTTGGAAGTAAGGCGGATTTAATTGTTCATAAATAGGCTAGAAAAACAGACAAAAGTTATCAATTACATAAAATACTTCTATAATAGCGCCCATTATGACTAGAGTCCGTTTTTTGTTCAGATGAATGAATGACTCTAGCTACTCTTTTTAAATCAATTTCTTATCCGCGATTCGGGTTATTGATCAATATTTGAAATTTTATGTGTCAGTGCTGACACATAAGAATATTTAGGTGCCAGCATGGAAATCAAGGTTAATTATCTCGACAATCTTCGACAAGAAGCCAAGTTCGATGATTTTACAGTTATCGCTGACCAACCCATTCGTTATAAAGGTGATGGTTCTGCACCAGGTCCATTTGACTACTTTTTAGCATCATCAGCATTATGTGCAGCTTACTTCGTTAAAGTATATTGTGCAGCGCGTGATATTCCGACTGATAATATTCGTTTGTCACAAAACAATATTGTTGATCCAGAAAACCGTTATAAACAAATTTTCAAAATTCAAGTTGAATTACCCGCTGATATTTCTGAAAAAGACCGTCAAGGCATCTTACGTTCAATTGATCGTTGTACCGTTAAAAAAGTAATTCAAACGGGTCCTGAATTTATCATTGAAGAAGTCGAAAGTATTGATGCGGATGCGCAAGCTCTGTTGATGCCAAGTCTGACTTCAGAAAGCAGCACTTATATCGCAGGGAAAGATTTACCACTAGAAGAAACTATTGCCAACATGTCTGGTATTTTGGCGAATCTAGGGATGAAGATCGAAATTGCATCTTGGCGTAATATTGTTCCAAATGTTTGGTCTTTACATATCCGTGATGCACAATCACCAATGTGCTTTACCAATGGTAAAGGCTCTACCAAAGAAAGTGCTTTGGCATCAGCTTTAGGTGAGTTCATTGAACGCTTGAACTGTAACTTTTTCTATAATGATCAGTTCTGGGGTGAAGAAATTGCCAATGCAGAATTTGTACATTATCCAGACGAAAAGTGGTTTAAACCGGACCCGAAAGGTAAATTACCAAAAGAAATTTTGGATGAATATTGCCTTAAAATTTACAACCCAGATAATGAATTACTGGGTACACATTTATATGATACCAACTCAGGAAATACAGAGCGGGGTATTTGTTCGTTGCCATTTGTGCGTCAGTCAGATCAGGAAGTTGTGTATTTCCCATCGAATCTGATTGAAAACTTGTACCTAAGTAATGGAATGAGTGCAGGTAATACTTTGGCTGAAGCACAAGTTCAATGTTTATCTGAGATTTTTGAGCGTGCTGTCAAACGTGAAATTTTAGAAGGTGAAATTGCTTTACCTGATGTACCTCAAGAAGTATTAGCAAAATACCCAAGTATTGTGGCGGGCATCCAAGGTTTAGAAGAACAAGGTTTTCCTGTTTTAGTGAAAGATGCTTCTTTGGGCGGTGATTTCCCAGTGATGTGTGTGACACTGATGAATCCACGTACGGGAGGCGTATTTGCCTCATTCGGCGCACATCCAAGCTTTGAAATTGCGTTGGAACGTAGCCTAACCGAACTCTTACAAGGACGTAGTTTTGAAGGTTTAAATGATCTTCCTCAACCAACCTTCCAAAGTGAAGCAGTCACTGAACCAAATAATTTTGTTGAACACTTTATTGACTCAAGTGGATTAGTTTCATGGCGTTTCTTTAGTGCAAAATCAGACTATGACTTTGTCGAGTGGGATTTCACCAATGATGGTGAAAACTCAAATGAAGAAGAAGCGGCTGAATTGTTTGGCATTTTGGAAGAAATGGGCAAAGAAGTATATATGGCTGTCTATGAGCATTTAGGTGCAACAGCATGTCGTATCTTAGTTCCAGATTATTCTGAAATTTATTTGGTCGAAGATTTAATTTGGGATAACACTAATAAAGCGTTGGCATTCCGTGAAGACATTTTAAATCTGCATCGTTTGGATCAGACTCAACTTGAAGCTTTGGTCGAACGTTTAGAAGAATGTGAATTAGATGACTATACTGAAATTGCGACCTTGATTGGCATTGAGTTTGATGACAATACCGTGTGGGGACAGTTGACTATTCTTGAGCTCAAACTATTGATCTATATTGCATTAGAACAGTTTGAAGAAGCCAAAGAACTGGTTGAAACCTTCTTACAATACAATACCAATACCGTTGAACGTGGACTATTCTATCAATGCATGAACGTAGTACTTGAAGTATTGCTCGATGATGAGATGGAATTAGAAGACTATGAAACGAATTTCCGTCGTATGTTTGGTAACGAACGTATGGATGCAGTCATCGGATCTGTTGAAGGGAATGTTCGTTTCTATGGTCTCACACCAACAAGTATGAAACTTGAAGGGCTTGATCGCCATTTACGTTTGATTGATAGCTATAAGAAATTGCATCAAGCGCGTGCAAAGGCTGTCGGAGTAGCTGTATAAATACAAGCTAAACGTTAAACCTTTAAAAAGTGCATGTTGATCATGCACTTTTATATCGTTAGTCCACTGTTGGGAAGACTATGATGTAATTTATTACACGGGTGGGCACGGCGTGATGTGGGGTTTTTTAAATAATGCCGATTAAAAACATTTTGATCATATGCTCTGTCTCTACCTACGGTATACAGAACATTTAAAAATATTAGATAGATGGTGGAAAACGTACTTGTTCAATCATAGAAAATTGTGAATACTCATGCCCGAAAATTTAGACGATAAGATTATCTTTCGGGGTTAGGCAATTACTGTGAAAACATATCCATTTACATTTTCTCGCTTACACAAAGCGTTACTGGCAGTTGGTTCATTTTCATGCCTAGGGCTAAGCTCAGTATTGGTACATGCTGAAGATGAAAATAAGGTATCCCAATTAGAAACAATCACAGTAAACGCCCAAGCAGCAGAAAGTGTATATTTTCAACCAAAGGTGAATTTATCTGGTTTTACTCAACAAAATATTGCTGAGATTCCTGCATCTATTCATGCCGTGACGGCTGAGCGAATTGCTGATCAACATGCGAAAACATTAACGGATGTTGTGAAAAACGATGCTGCGGTAGGTGATGGTTACGCCCCAATTGGCTATTACTCAAACTTTATGATGCGTGGTTTCGCACTGAACCTTGGTTCAAGCTACTTGCTCAATGGTAACTTACTTCGCGGTGAACAAAATGTCGCACTTGAAAACAAAGAACAAGTCGAAATTTTAAAGGGTATCAGTGCCATTCAAAGTGGAATGTCAACACCTGCGGGTGTGGTTAATTATGTAAGCAAACGCCCTAAAGACATCCGTTCAATAACCGTTGATGCAGATAGTCATGGCGGTAATCGTATCGCAGCGGACTTTGGTGGATTTTTAGATGAGCAGCAATTGGGTTATCGAATAAATTTGGCGCATGAGGAAATCCATCCGTATGTAGAACATGCCAATGGTAAACGCTTATTTGGTTCTTTAGCATTAGACTGGAATATATCAGATCGTTCAAAATTAGAACTTGATATCGAATCACAGCGTCAACGTCAGCGTTCAGTACCTGGTTATCAGTTGCTTGATGGTAAAACCGTACCTACTGGCGTAGAGTGGGATCGTTTACTTGGCTATCAAAGTTGGAGCCAACCTGTCATTAACCAAAGTTTAAACACAGGCTTAAAATATAATTACCAAATCAATAAAGATTGGTCAGCAAATCTAAGTGCTTCTCAAAGTCGTGTTGTAGTGGATGATTATTCAGCGTTTGCCTATACCTTTGATCAAAATGGTAACTATGATATTTATGACTTCCGCAGTCCTGATGACAGTTACCTGACCAATCAATTTAAAGCAGGCTTAAATGGTCAATTTAGTACAGGATCATGGCAACATAAGTTGAGTTTAGAATTATCACAAACTTATAAACGACATGCGCAATACGATGCGATTAACCAAGCTGTCGGTACAGGGAATATTTACACTGATACTGTGGACTTTGCTCCATCAGGCGCGGTTTTGGGCAATCACTACAAATCTTTAAACAGTCAGCAAACAGCATTAAATTTACTTGATCAAGTTGAATTTAATACAGCATGGTCAATTCTAGCAGGCGGAAAACTACTGCATTTAAATGAAGATGCTTATAATGCATCTGGTAATAATATTCGTGACACTAACTTTAATCGCTTTTTACCTCAATTTGCTGTGATGTATCAGCCTTGGGAAAAGACTCATATTTATGCTTCTTATGCCAAAGGATTAAGTGACGGCGGACAAGCACCGTGGTTTGCAAACAATCCTTCTGTGACATTAGCACCTAAACATTCAGCGCAATATGAATTGGGATTTAAGCAGCAGTGGCAAGATTTACTTTTTTCAGCTGCATTATTTGATTTAAAACAAGATAATCAACATACCAATACTTCAAATGATTTCGTAAAAGATGGTGAACAACATAACCTCGGCTTAGAACTTGGTCTACAAGGGCGTATTGGTCAAAACCTAGATATGACATCGACTTTAGCACTGACCCGTTCACGCTTAAAAGACATACAATCATCTGAATATGATGGTCATCAAACTCAAAATGTACCAACTGTACGTTTGGCGAGTTATATCTCATACCAAGTTCCCCAAGTTGAAGGATTACGTTTACTCGCTGGCATACAATACAGTAGCAGTAAATATGCCAATAAAATAGGCAGCGTAAAAGTTCCAAGCTACACAGTTTTTAATACTGGTGCAGCTTATAACTTTAAAGCTAATGGCTATGAAAACACGTTAAGATTCAATGTTGATAATCTATTTAATAAAAAATATTGGCGAGATGTCGGTAGCTTCTTTGGTGATGATTATTTATTTCTTGGTACACCACGGACAGCACAATTGTCTTGGACGGTGAATTTTTAAATCCAATTCACTGATATGAATAAAGACGATCTGACTTAAAATTAGATCGTCTTTTTACGAGATTCTGCTATTGGATTAATAAAATTCAAGTTTTTATATCGTTGTAAACAAAAAATAGAAACGAAACATTGTATGTCATCATCTAAAGAATAATTCCAAATTACAAAGACGCCCTTATAGCAATAATTCAATCAATATCCTGATAGTTTTTCAGCTCATGATGAAGCTCGTTCAGGTTAGAGCACTGAAACCTATAAAAACACACAACAATGAATTTTATTCATCTTTTGGTTAGATTAAATCATTTTTATTCATGTGATGATTCGAGTATAAATTACAACATAAAGAAGTTTACGGTTTATCGCAAAAATTAGGATACCAATCATCATGAGTAAAGAGTTTGCATGTTCAATTAAACGCATTCGTTTTGATGAAAACTATCAACCAGCGGATAGCACACGTCTAACGACTAATTTTGCCAACTTAGCACGCGGTGAAAGTCGAGAGGAGAATCTTCGTAATACACTTCGAATGATTAATAATCGTTTCAATGCTTTAGCACAAACTGATAATCCGAATGGTGACCGTTATTCACTTGAAATTGATATTATTTCTGCAGATTTAGATATTGAAGGTAATGGTAAAACTTTTCCAATCATTGAAATGCTGAAAAGCACCATTACCGATCACCATACCAATCAACGTATTGAAGGCATGATTGGCAATAGTTTCTCGTCTTATGTACGTGATTATGATTTTAGTGTGGTGCTGAAAGAACATAATAGAGAGAACTCAACTTCGTATGCACCCGAAGGTTTCGGTGATTTACACGGTAAGCTTTATCAATATTTAGTAAATTCAGATACGTTTAAGGCTGAATTTAATCAACAACCTGTCATTTGTTTAAGTGTTTCAACGGCAAGGACTTATCAGCGTACTGTTAATGAGCATTCAGTTTTAGGTGTTGAATATAAGCAAGATCAATATTCACGTACAGATGAATATTTCCATAAAATGGGCTTACAGGTTCGCTTCTTCATGCCGAAAGGAAGTGTTGCGCCTTTAGCATTCTATTTTGCGGGTGATTTATTACGTGATTACACCGATTTTGAACTGATTAGCGCAATTAGCACGATGGAAACTTTCCAAAAGATCTACCGTCCTGAAATTTACAATGCAAATTCTTCAGCAGCACAAGTGTATCAAGCAAGTTTAGAGTATCCAGATTACTCATTAACACGAATCGTTTACGACCGTGTAGAGCGTGGTCAATTGGCAGTAAAACAAGGTAAATGGACGGAAGAAAACTTTATCAAACCTTATCAAAACATCCTTGAACAATGGGCTGCTAACTACACCGTACAAAGTAACGCTGCTTAATTTACCCGAAATAGAGATAGAAGATTTAAAATGGCAATTTTATTACCAACATCAACGGCTGGCAGCTTACCGAAACCTTCATGGCTTGCAGAACCTGAAAAACTTTGGTCACCTTGGAAATTAGAGGGTGAGGCATTAATCGAAGCGAAGCAAGATGCTCTGCGTTTATCTCTACAAGAACAGATCCATGCGGGAATTGATATTGTGAGCGATGGTGAGCAAACTCGCCAACATTTTGTCACCACATTTATCGAGCATCTTGATGGTGTAGATTTTGAGAAGCGTGAAACAGTTCGTATCCGTAATCGTTATGATGCAAGTGTTCCATCTGTAGTCGGTGCAGTCTCTCGCCAAAAGCCAGTTTTCGTGGAAGATGCCAAGTTTTTACGTAGCCAAACAACACAACCAATCAAATGGGCGCTTCCAGGTCCAATGACTATGATTGACACGTTATATGATGGTCACTATAAAAGCCGTGAAAAACTGGCTTGGGAATTTGCCAAGATTCTTAATCAAGAAGCACTTGAATTAGAAGCTGCGGGTGTTGATATTATTCAATTTGACGAACCTGCATTTAATGTATTCTTTGATGAAGTGAATGATTGGGGTGTTGCAACCTTGGAAAGAGCGCTTGAAGGTCTTAAATGTGAGACTGCGGTTCATATTTGCTATGGCTATGGCATCAAAGCCAATACAGATTGGAAAAAGACTTTGGGTTCAGAGTGGCGTCAATATGAAGAAGCTTTCCCTAAGCTTCAAAAGTCTAAAATTGATATCGTTTCACTTGAATGCCAAAACTCTCGTGTACCAATGGATCTCATCGAACTGATCCGTGGTAAAAAAGTCATGGTTGGTGCGATTGATGTTGCAACCAATAATATTGAAACAGCGGATGAGGTTGCAGATACGCTACGCAAAGCGCTTCAGTTTGTCGATGCCGATAAACTTTATCCATCTACTAACTGTGGAATGGCGCCTTTATCTCGTGAAGTAGCACGCGGCAAGCTGAATGCCTTAAGTGCAGGTGCAGAAATTATCCGAAAAGAGCTCGCCGTTTAGTATTTAGCAATTAGGAAATATCGTTAGCAGCCCATTCGGTTTGAAATGATTTAGATGTGCAAATGTGACGCAAGTGTGTGTTAGGTCTTAATCTAAAGAAAAGCTACAGTTCAATTTAGGAATCAGATGATGATTGAAGCAAATGACTTTAGAAATGCGATGTCTTTACTGACAAGTGCAGTGAATGTGGTGACTACAGCGGGAGCATCTGGTCGTCATGGATTTACCGCATCTGCTGTATGTAGCGTTACGGATACACCTCCGACATTATTGGTGTGTATGAATACAGCCTCTAGGTCACATGCACATTTTATTGAAAATGAAACTTTAACTGTGAATGTTCTAGGCGCGCAACATCAGCATATTTCCAATGTGTTTTCTTCTAAGTTGACGTCTGAAGAGCGGTTTAAACATGGAACTTGGACTAAATTAAAAACAGGTGCACCTGTTTTAGAGGATGCTCTTGTCAGTTTTGATTGTCAGATTGAACAAATTCAGGAAGTAGGAACACATACTATTTTTATTTGCCGTACAGTTGCTATTCAAAAAAGTCAGCATGAACATAGTCTGGTGTATTTTAATCGTGCTTATCACCAAGTAGGTGAGACTGAAGTTGCTTAAACCAACATTCGCTATTCATTTAATATTAACCTTCAATCAAGTAAGTATGTCGTGGAATTAATCATTTTTTTAGCTATAGGTGCATTAGCGGGATTCGCTGCTGGACTTTTTGGTGTAGGTGGTGGGCTGATCATTGTACCGCTTTTATATGTTGTCTTTACACAAATGGGCTATGATCCTGAAGTTGTGATGCATCTTGCTTTGGGTACTTCATTAGCCACCATTATTGTGACGTCTATCAGCTCATTAATGGCGCATAATAAAAATGGTGCAGTAATTTGGCCTGTATTCAAAAATCTGACTCCTGGTTTAGTCATTGGGTCATTTTTTGGTGCGGGTATTGCAGGATTACTATCAAGGGAACACTTACAACTGATTATTGGTGTTTTTGTGATTTGGGTTGCATACCAAATGTTTATTGGAGCCAAAAAAGTAATAGATCAGAATAAAGTCCTTCCATCAACGACTAAACAGGTGTTCGCAGGTACAGGAATAGGCATAGCATCAGCAATTTTTGGTATTGGTGGAGGTAGTCTAACCGTACCTTATTTAAATCATCACGGTGTAGTCATGCAAAAAGCAGTTGGAACATCTGCTGCATGTGGCTTACCTATCGCAATCGCAGGTGCGCTAGGGTTTATGTTATTTGGTATGAAAGAACAAATAAATGTTCCGAATAGCATTGGTTTTGTTCATGTTTATGCATTTCTGGGTATCAGTGCGATGAGCTTTTTCACTGCAAAGCTAGGTGCCAAAGTGGCACATGCTTTATCACCGCAAATGTTAAAAAAATGCTTTGCTGTACTACTGTTGTTTGTCGGATGTTTTTTCCTTTTTAAGGGGATACGTTGAAATATAAGAGTTTGATTCACTTTGATAAAAGCTCATTAAATATGGGCTTTTTTTTACATTGTGATTAAATGTATTACAGATATGGTAATCTAATATTATCCCCAGCAGTTATGAATTTCGAGCTTATCTCATAAATGTACAAAATTAACTCTCAACAAAATAGAATTTCTCCGCTACTTACTAAAACTTTTTCTGAGCTTGGGTTTTCTGAGCGTCATCATCTTCAAGAGTGGTTGGTTAATACCCCAGCTGTTTTTGGAGAAGAACTATTGATAATTCAAAAGGAATTTGCTGGTTTTGATGATACAAAAGAGCGTTTAGATCTCTTGGCGATCGACAAAGAAGGTAATTTAGTTATTATTGAAAATAAACTTGATGATTCTGGGCGTGATGTTGTATGGCAAGCTTTAAAATATGCAGGTTATTGTTCTAATCTTACTAAAAATGACATTATCGAAATTTATCAGAAATATCTTGACCAATATTATCCGAATGACCACGTCAAAGCTTCAGATCGATTATCTGAGTTCTTAGAAATTGAGGATTTACAGACCAAACTTATCAATACTAGTACAAGTCAAAGAATTATTTTAGTTGCAGCTAACTATAGAAAAGAAGTTACGAATACTATGCTTTGGCTAAGCCAATTTAACCTATCATGTCAATGCTTTAGTATTTCTCGTTCAGAACCTGATGCAAATAATGCTACTTTTGAATACCTAAAATCTCATCGAGATCAAATTGAGAAAATATTTGGACAACCACTTGAGTGGTTACCTTTACCTGGAAAAAAATCATGTCGCATTCAATATGCAAAACCTTTTGATGGTTATGACAAAGCAGAATGGCCAAAAATGATCGAATGGATGGTTACAAATATGATAAAATTTGAACAAGCATTTGCTCCGCACATGAATGGTATTTATCAATTGCTCAAACAAGGGCAGTGGCAATCCAAGATACATGAAGATGAATAAACATCTAACAAATTAATAAAAGTCTATACTCTCCATCATTTTCAGTAGGTGCTCTATGCACACAGGGTAAAACTTGTTGTGTTGGATGGTCGACTGCCAAACGCCATAGATGACCTAAACCCAAATTAATAGGTTTACTCTCAGGTTTTGCTCGGTAGTGCAAATCAAAGAAATATTCTTCTAAAAAATTCTCAAATTCGGCTTCTGGTCCATCATGTAGATTTTTTAGTTTTTCTCTAATTTCAGGAACTAAAATCTTTTGCTCAACTTGATCGTTTGGCAGAATCTCACTTGCCGCACCGTGATAGGTACATAAAAAAGTATCTGTTGGAATAGGCGAGCGATCAACATGAAATGAATAAACATCTGTCGAAATATAATCTAACTCATCATCACGTTCGTAATTTTGAATTAAGTTAAGCGTAGGTGATGCGCCAAGCTCTGTTAATTGCTGAATATCCGAAATTATGATTTCTCTTGCTAAACGACCATGTTCAGAAAGTTGTAAAGCCAATAAATCATCAACTGAAATCTCAGTGATATTTTCCTTTAGCTGAAGTTTTTTGACGATTTCTTGAAAATCTCCATTCAGGTTTCTATACCAACAAATCGCATTTCTATCTCCTTGAAAATTAGAACTGATAAGTTCGGAGAAACTAGAAACCACGCTAATTTGCTTGTGATTAGAAAATGCATTCTTCATAAAAAGAAGTTTATCAAAAAGAAAATATGTTTAATGATACACAGTTCGATCACGTTAACAACGATAGATGGAATAGTATTTTTCAAACATTTAATTTTTCATACCTTATAACAATGAAATAAAGGGTTTTAAATAGACACTGAATAAGTTATTTTCCACAGATCGTTATGAGCAAATTTATGCTCAAAAACTTACATAAAAAATAATTATGCGCAAATATATTCACAAATATAAAAAAAGAGAGTATTTTTGAGAAAATAATTGCTCATTTACATCAATGAAAAAATTAACAATACAGGCGTTACTTGATCAAAGTTGGTTTGATATTGCTGAACTAACATTATTAGAACCTAAACTAGGCTCAGCAAGTGCCAGTGAATTAGCTTACGATTTAGAATACGCAATCCACAATTTGGACAAGCGAGATGAGCATGCCTGTAGTTTGTCGCTACCTATACAAATACTAATAAAACATGAATCTAGTTCATGGTTTGGTTTTTTAGATGATATTGTTCCATCAGGTGCTGCACGCCGTTATTGGGTGAATTTTCTAGGTCTACAAAGACTAACGCATGCTGAGCAAGATAGTATTTTATTAGAAAAAGGTGGCATCGCACCCGTAGGCAATTTGAGAATAAAAGAAGCTCTTCCACCAATCAATCCTGAATCAACTCTGCATTTACGTTATTTTAGTCAAAGTGATGTTGCTGACCGAAATGTAGATTTTCTTGAATATGCACAGCAAATGGGTGCAATTAGTGGTGGTGCAACAGGAGCGGGTGGTGAAGCTCCTAAATTATTGATTCGTGCTACAAAAGATCAAAATATTTGGATTGATACTTATCAACAAAACTTTGATCAACCTGATCAACACTATCTAGTTAAATTCCCTAGAAATAATCGTAGTGAGATCGACTGTAATATTCTCAGAGCAGAATACTATTACTATCAAGAGCTAAAAGAGTTGGGTTTCAATACCATTGAAACTACAGAAATGAAGCTGATCGAAGGTGAAAAATATCCATCATTATGGCTACCAAGATTTGATGTTGAATGGCACAACCAAAAATGGCATCGTTATGGACTTGAATCTGTCTATTCCGTATTAAATAAAGCTTCGGGTAGCCATCTCAATCACTTTGAAGTGATTGAAAATCTATGCAATTTACTGATATCTATTGATTCAGAGTTTGATTCAGAACAATTCGTTTGTGAGTGGTTACAGCGAGATTTACTCAATATTATTTTTGGTAATTCTGATAATCATGGGCGAAATACTTCATTTCTAAAACAATCTGGAAAAATTTCGCTTGCTCCAATTTATGATTTTGCTCCAATGAAAGCTGATCCAGAAGTTGTCACAAGATCAACAACTTGGGGAAGTCCTTATGAGGAAGGAGGAGAATATCAATGGGAGCAAATTACACAAAAGCTTGCACATTTATGCGATCCGAATTTGTCTCTAACTACATTGAAATCTTTAGCAAGTCATCTTGTTGGGCTAAAACAAAGATTAATAGATAAAGGTGTACCAAAACAAATTATGGAGATTCCAGCGCTTTCATTTGACTATGTTGAAGCTAAATTAGAAAGATGGGAACTATTATGAATACAAAAAATCAGACTCAAGATCGTCAACAAGTTCTTATTGATCTATATATGCAGTACTTATTGAATGAAATTACATTGGGACAATTATTGGCGTATTTGCGAAAAAATATTCTTGGTATGTCTCAGGAACAATATGCAAATTTAGTCGGTGTAAGTCGTAGGACGTTAACAGATATTGAACAAGATAAAGGAAAACTTACGCAATCTGTTTTAGACAAGGTATTTAAACCACTTGGATTGAAAGCAGGACTTGTACCGACTCATGAGCACATTGTGAGAAAGATCATTAAACCATCAGAATGAGATCAATGGCTATGGAACATATAGTTTCCTGATAAAAGATATTAAGAATCGGCTAATTAAAATGCTGGGACTAGAGTTTTGATAGCTGAGATTTTTGTTTGGCTTTTTGGCGTAAGACATACAAATATAAGCTTTCTACTTTTTCACGTGCCCATGGTGTGGTACGCAAGAATCGCAATGATGATTTAACACTTGGATCTATGCAAAAACATCTAATTTCAATTTTACAACTTAAGCCTTCAAAGCCACCGTAGTAATCCAATAATTCATCCAAAATGTCAGCAAGTTTTTTGCCGTGTAGAGGGTCATTGGAGGCGTTCATAATAGAGCAACAATATTTTGGAAGACCACCATTATAACCTAGGCTAGTTAAAAATGAGAGAGTTGGAATTTGAACGTAATTAAAATAGAAAATCACAGCTTATTTTCTAGTTAACCTTTTTCTAAATATAAATTAGTAAAGCTATTGAATTTTGGTGTGAGAAAGAAATATATGAAGTTATTGCTAGGTGTATCAGACTTAACATAAAATGAAGCTATGCGACTTCAGAATGACTAAGATCGAAAATGATTGACATACTATCTTTAATTGTTGCACTTACATCGCTGATTGTTGCTTATATTATTTATTATAACAATTCTATTGGTGATGTTGTTGTTTATGCAAAAGTAGATTTAACAAGACCTACAATGATTAATCTTGTCATTCATAATATTGGGAAAGGAGTCGCTAGGGATATTAATTTTATTAGTCCCACTGGTATACCTGAAAAATCTTATGGTATTGAAGGATTGACTCAACCTAAGAAAATTTATGAATCAGGTGCTTTAGTTGATGGTTTAACAATACTGCTTCCTGATGAAAAATTAGTTTATTCATGGGGGCAGTTTGGTGGACTAAAAGAGGCTTTAGATAATAAGCCCTTGGAAATAACAATTACTTTTTATAGTCGTACAGCACTACAAATATTTAAAAGAAAAATCGTTAATAAGGTCATTGTTAATCCAATGGAGTTCTCAGGCGTCAATATTAGTGAACCATCTTTCCAAACTGAAATTAAAAAATCACTGAGAGAAATATCCTCATCTCTAAAAAAATTTCCAAATAAAAAAGGGTACACGTCTTTTAATGATGGACTCTAGTCTAGAAGGTAAAAAATGACTTACGGTTATCGCATAAACTTAGAACAAATTTTATTAAAAAGGGCAGATGAAGCGTGGTTGTCCGTTAAGGAAGATTTTAAACTACTGCCTGATGCTGACCCAGAAACAGGGCAAAGTCAGAGTTTTTATGGTCCTGAATTTGAAAATGAAGTAGTTCTTTTATCCTGCATTGATTGTGTTTTAGGATGGGCACTAGCAGTAGAATCTTTTATAAATTTTGTTTGGATTACAAATATAAATACTCAAGATATTAACGAGAGAAGTATTAAAGGCGGTCCTGTAGCAAAATTCAAAGAATTATGTAGACGGAATGATGTAAATTTAGATAGGATTAACTTTATAGCAGATTTGAAAAAGTTAATTACTGTTAGAGATGAGTTGGTTCATTTCAAGAAACCTATTACATATGTTGGTTTTAGCTTTGCCCCACAATATCAACATGATTTTTCCTTGCTAAACATGGAGAAATATCAAAAATCTGTTCACTCTTTAATTAAATTTCTTGGTGTAACCTTCAATGTGAATTATGATTTTCTCAATGGAGAATATTCGTTCTTTTATTCAAGTGAATAAAATAAAAATGAGTCACACTAGTGATTTAATCCTAACCATAAATTGGTAACTTTTAAATAAGGCAACTATAACCAAAGTGTTGGTAAACACGGCAGAATCAACTGCTAAGCAAGATGTTCAACCCCCAATTTATAATATGCGGGAAACGATTGACAAAATCTGCATCATGTACCCAGACATAGAGGTCATAGCCACGCAGATTTGCGTAGGCTCGGCTAATACGCAAGTCGAGTAGCGGTCTGATTTCTGCATAACTTATATTATGTTCATTAGGATACTCAGTAACGTGATGTATAATCGTAGATCATCACGTTACTGAGCTGTGGCTACAAACAGTGTTGTAGGCCACAGTCTTGGATATGCTATTTAACATAAAATTAAGTTATGCGACTTCAGAATGACCATATTTAAATTAATTATGAATAAAATATTTTTTTCTCTTGTGATTTTAATTTGCTCAATAAATTCAAATGCGGAAGAAATAAAACCGTTGCCTGAAAATATTGAATCCTATCAAACATCTAACTTTTTAAACTATTTAGAAAAAGCAGCACAAGAAACTCGAAAAGAAGCTGAAAATGGTAATGCTGAAGCTCAATATGCATTAGGCAATATATATGCTTCAGGTTTAGGCGTAAAGCAAGATGATTTACAGGCTGTAATATGGTGGAAAAAAGCTGCTTCTCAAGGAAATCCTAAAGCTGAAACCAGTTTGGGAAATATGTATTTACAAGGTCGAGGCGGGCTTTGGAATAGTTTTATAGAAGCAATGAAGTTATGGGAGTCAGCAGCAGCTAAAAATGATTCTTTAGCACAACTTCAGTTAGCGGTTAGCTATAGAAATGGTCGAATTGCTTCAGAACAAAATTTTGAGTTAGGTCTAGAATGGCTAATTAAGTCAGCAGAGCAAGGAAATATTGATGCTCAAAGTTATCTTGGGCATAGCTATTTAACAGGACAGGGAGTTGAAAAAAATTATGTTAAAGCTCTGAAATGGTTAACAGAAGCTGCCAATGGTGGACATTCAGATGCTCAATATCATTTAGGAATGATGTACTTTACTGGCACAGGTGTTCAAGAAAATAAGAAAATCGCCAAAGTATGGCTTAAAAAAGCAGTACAACAAGGAAATGAAATGGCGTTAATTTTTTATCCTAATAATGAATAAAGTTGTTTCAACTTTATTTCCGATAAGGCACTACTAACTAACAGTACTTGCAGGTAAATCCGTTTAAATAAAACTAATCACTGTCTCAGACATTTTATTTAACTTATGTTCACCTAAAATCTAGTTAAAAAAGTATTATTTAAATTTATGCTTTAAATTTAAATACTTAGTTGGAAAAAATTAAAAAAATGAAATCGTAGTTCATGAACCTAAAGGTTTTTCTAGTTCATTTTGGCAATAGACGGAATTTGTCTGGGAGAGAGTTAGTAATCCACATTAAGTAAAAAAAATGGTAAATCTATTATATTTTCTGTCCTTTTTATTATCTTTTTGGATTATAGACACATTGTATTATTTGATTAAGGTCATAGTTATACAAATTGTCGACTTGGATAACCGAAAATAATCAAAATGGAGAAAGCGAATAGCGAACTGTTCATTTGGAATACTTTATTTAACATAATATACATTATACGCAATTATTATAACATTAGTTAGATAGTCTATTTTCTTTATTTTGGTATTCTATAGTTACTTGGCGTCATATTTGTCCACTTTTTAAAAGCACGTGAAAATGAGAAATATCTGCATAGCCTAAAAGATTTGAAATCTCTTGAATGGATAAATTTATTTTCTTTTAAAAGAGCTTTTGCTTTTGCCTGACGGCTTTCACTAAGTAAGATTTGAAATGTTTTTTTTCATTTGCAAGTTGACGTTGTAAAGTTCTATCAGTTAAACCAAGATGCTTAGCGATTTGGTTCAACGACAAAAATTGCTGTAATTCTGCTTTAGAAGTTCTTTATTAAATATTAAATGATATTGATCAGCACCAAACTTTTATTGCCTACCATGTCCTATATATAAAGAACGAGAAAAAATTTTTATTCGTTTTGAAGAATACATAGTTAATCTAGACAACTTAACCCGCCACTGGAGTTCCCTAAATTAAAGAATTTCTACGATAAAATGAATTCAGTTTAAAAAATTAAATAAAACTGCTACTTAGTACTCCAACTAAATAGCAGTTTATTCAGTATTTTTAATTATTATTTTGTAACTTGTAACACTCATCTAAAGCCAGCTCATAATAAGCCAAGCCTTCTTTCGCTGCTAAAAAAGCTTTTCTCTGAGAAACTGGATCTTTGTCGCATAATCTCTTAATCAGCTCCATCGCCTCATAAGGATGTAGATCATCATAGTGTGCATGAGCTCTTAACCATGCCAATGATCTTTTATTAATATTTACTTCTGGTGTTTCTGTATAAGCTTGTATTCCTTTATAAACATGAATGGTCCAATCGCCTGTCGCCCACTCTATTGCTAAATTTGTTGCAGCAATACTCTCCGCTAAACTTCCCCTAAAATTTACATCCCATAAAAAATGATTGATTGCATTCATTGCTACTGGTGGTCTAACTTCATTCAACATTTCAGTCGTTATGCCAAAACCCTTCGCCCAATCTTGATACCAATGTAAATGTCTTTCTTCAACTTTGATATTTTGAATTAACCAATCTCTAGTCTCAGTTACACCATCTAAAGAAAAAGCCGTCGCTTTAGCCAAAGCACCTGCCATATATGATGGAAAATGAGCAACCAAAGGGTAAAAATTTAATAATGCTGACCGAAAGCATTCTAAATTTAGGCTACCGCTTGCCATATCTAAAAATAAAGGGTGGTTGCTTACTCGTTCTTTTGCAGGAACAAGTTCATCCCAAAATTGTTGTGCCCATTCTGAGTGAGGTGTTATTTCTAGTTTTGTTCCATATTGCTTCATAACAGTCATTTCGATCCATCCTATTTCGTATGACTTATTTCAATTATTTTCCACGATTGCTGCTTATTTTTATAGCTAGATTTAATCGTAATACAATTAATATACAATGATTGCTATTTAATTTGTAACATTTTTTATCTGTTCAGCATTTTATTAAGTTTAATCATTATATTCGTTGCTAATACATTCATATTACACCCGAAGAATATAGAATACTGGCAATAAAATCTGATTATCATAAAAAATGATTAATTTTATATAATCCAATACACATTTTATTTAATACAGTGTAACGTAGTTAACAATCCCTATTTACATTTATAAGAACATTGGGGGCGATGAGAATTAAGATGAAGTTAAAAGCATCCAACTTACTCGGGCAAGAACAGATTGACTTGTTAATCTCTCGCGGACTAAATTTAGTTTGGTTTCCTAAAGAATTAGAAGTCATTTATAAAGATCAGTATAAAAATGAAGCTGCACATGAATTCCGTTACCGTGCACCAATCATTCTATTCTTCTATTTATATTTAAGTTTTGGTACTTATCAAGTTCTACCTACAGAGCTACGCACTGCATGGGTCGCGTACTACGGTTGGGTCGGCATGATAATTGTTTTTGCATGGTTACTTGCTTTCATTCCATCAATGAATAGATGGTTTGATTACTATGTTTGCTTAGGCTCTATAGGTGCCGTCGCTCTTACTTTCACGTTAATTAATGTATTTGAACATGGCCAGAATAACGTTCTTTTTCATGCTGCCATGATGTATGCCGTGGTCATTATATATGGCTTCGTTGGTATGCGATTTTATACAGCGATGTTTGCTGGTTGGTCTGGTGGTTTAATTGGTATTGCCATTAGTGTTTGGCTTAATGGATCAATTGATTGGACTTACTTAAATCGAACTTATACTTTTAGTAGCTTTCTAGGAATGGCTTTAGCTTATGCAATAGATCGGCAACATAGAGAGAATTATCTACAAGACTGTATGATCGAACTAAATCGATTAGAGCTTATGCGTCAGGCGCAACAACTTTCAATTTTATCTCAACAAGATGCTTTAACTGGTTTAGCGAACCGTAGATACCTCGATGAAGTGCTTGAAAATGAGTGGAAACGCTCAATCCGTCATGAAGTTCCTATCACAATCATGATGATCGATATCGATTTTTTTAAACTATACAATGATACATTAGGCCATATTCAGGGGGATCAATGTCTTAGACGAATTGCCATTTTGCTGGGTTCAATCTCATCGCGAAGTGGAGATCTTGCGGCACGTTATGGCGGTGAAGAGTTCTTACTTTTATTTTCCATGACGGATAAAGATCAAGCACTGATACAAGTTCAACGTTTAATGGGATTAATGCAAAATATAGGGATTGCACATCCTAGAAGTAATGTCTCTAAATATGTAACGATCAGTGTGGGTGTTGCAACAACAACTCCTCATCTTAATGACAGCCTATCAGAGTTTATCTCTCAAGCAGATCATGCTTTGTATGTAGCAAAAAATAATGGTAGAAATCAATATCATGTTGCAACGAGTGAAAATGTAATTTCTGAGACTTTATAAGATTAATTTTTTATTATTAAACAACATACTTGCGCGCAAAGTGTCGCAAGTATGTGAAAAATTAAAATTATGGCTCAATTGGTTGGAATGGAACTACAACATCAGCATTTTGAGCACGGTGTCTTAAAAAATGATCCATTAGAACAATTGCTAACATTGCTTCAGCAATTGGAGTCGCTCGAACGCCCACACAAGGATCATGACGACCCTTGGTTAACACATCCGTGTTTTCTCGATCAATTGTAATGGTTTTACCAGGAGTGGTAATACTTGCGGTTGGTTTTAAAGCAATCGCGACACGAATCGTTTGACCACTTGAAATACCACCAAGTATTCCACCAGCATGATTTGCAAGGAAACCATCTGTGGTTAATTCATCACGAGTTTCGTGACCAAACTGTCCAGCAACTGCAAAACCATCACCTATCTCAACGCCTTTAACCGCATTGATACTCATCATAGCGTGAGCAATATCTGCATCCAGACGATCAAATACAGGTTCACCCCAACCGACGGGTACTTTTTCAGCAATAATTTCGAGTTTTGCACCACAACTAGTGCCTTGCTCACGCAATGCTGTGACTAATTGCTCGAAGCGAGGAACTGCATCAACATCACCACAAAAAAATGGATTATTTGGCACTTCAGCCCAATCTAACTTTTCTGCAATTTCATTCCCGATCTGTGTTACATGTCCGCGGATATCAATACCAAATTTTTCTGCCAAATACTTTTTAGCAATCGCACCTGCCGCAACACGCATTGCTGTCTCACGTGCACTTGAGCGACCACCACCACGATAATCACGGAAACCATATTTTTGAGTATAGGTATAATCAGCATGACCAGGACGGAATGTTTGGGCAATATTACCGTAGTCTTTTGATTTTTGATCTGTATTACGAATCAATAAACCAATTGATGTACCCGTAGTTTTGCCTTCAAAAACACCAGAAATAATTTCAACTTGATCAGGCTCTTTACGTTGCGTTGCAAACTTAGAAGTACCCGGCTTGCGGCGATCCAAATCTTTTTGCAAGTCTGCTTCGCAAAGTTCTAGTCCCGGTGGTACGCCATCTACAATTGCCATCAAGCCAGCACCATGTGATTCACCACATGTGGTCACACGGAATAACTGACCAATACTATTTCCTGCCATTTTCACCCCCTTAATTTTGAATAGATTGCTGGAATATATCTTTATAACGGCGGCATTGTTCCGCAGTTAATGCAAAAATACCAGAACCACCTTTTTGGAATGTAAGCCAATGGAAATCAACAGTATTAAAGTTTTGACGCATCGCCCATTCTGAATTACCGACTTCAATGACGATTAAACCATCTTCTGTCAAATAGTCAGCAGCTTGCGCTAACATTTTACGAACCAAATCCAAACCATCTTGACCAGCAGCAAGTGCAAGCTCAGGCTCGTATAAGAATTCTTCTGGTAAATCTGCCATATCCTCTGCGTCTACATATGGAGGATTACTTACGATTAAATCATATTGATTTTCAGCAGGAATTTTTGCAAACAAATCAGACTCAAGTAATGCGACTTGATATTGCTTATCATGGTGTTCAGCATTAATTGATGCAACTTCCAAAGCTTCTTTGGAAATATCAGTTGCATCGACTTCAGAATCTGGGAATGCATAAGCTAAAGCGATTGCAATACAGCCAGAACCCGTACACATGTCTAAAATACGTTGTGGCGTTTTCGGATTCGTGTTTTCTGGTAAATTATTCAATGCTTCGAGCATTTGACCATTTTCATTCAAACAATATGGTGCAAATCGTTGTTCGATCAATTCAGCAATTGGCGAACGCGGAATGAGTACACGTTCATCTACATAATAAGGTTTATTACAGAAATATGCCAAATTTAATAAATATGAGGTTGGAATACGATCATTGATGCGACGTTCTAATAGACTTAAAAATTCTGCTTTTTCAGTTGGTAGTAATTTTGCATCTAATATTTCTGCATCAGCTTTCCATTCTAGGGACAGTGTTTGCAAAACAAGTGCAGAGCTTTCCGCAAAATAATCTTCAGTACCTTGACCTAAGTGTGCATCATATTGACGAAGTGCGGTTACACCAAAACGAATAAAATCTCGAATGGTTACTAAGTTTTCAGCCGCTTCTTGTAAATGTTCAGGGCTGATTGTAGGTCGCTCCACTTAGGCGTCTCCAAAAGTGCTAATTGCAAAAACGCTTTATTCTAACGGGATTAGCATCTATTTAACAGAAAAAAAACCGCCTCTATACAGAAGCGGTCATTATATCGAATGCACTGGAAGTGGCTCACCATTTTCATCCTCAAGTACGTAACACGCCATCCCATGAATTTGACCGGGTTTGCCTAAGGTTAACGTTGCCGAATGCTTATCTGTATCTAAACCATGACCTGCGGGTTCAACACCTGTTCCATGATTCCTCCTGTTTTTATAAAGTATTCATATGAATTTTTAACGTGACAAATAACGCGTCATATCTTCAATGCCTTTTAGTGTCATTGGGTACATATGATTTTCAAAAATTTCTTTGATCCAGTTAATGGTCTGGGTGTAATGCCAGTAACCTTCCATTTCAGGGTTTAACCAAGCGGTTTTGTCAAAATGCTGACGTAAACGTCTAAGCCATACTTCGCCCGACTCATCATTCATGTATTCAACTGAACCACCTGCCGACTTGAGTTCGTATGGTGCCATACTGGCATCACCGACAACAATTACACGATAGTCGCGACCGTAAGTATGGAATAAATCCCATGTATTCATACGAGTTGAACTACGGCGATGGTTGTCTTTCCAAACATAATCATAGAGACAATTATGGAAATAGAAATATTCTAAGGTTTTGAACTCAGACTTCGCCGCACTAAATAATTTTTCACACTCAGCGATATAGGCATCCATTGAACCACCGACATCAAACAGCATCAGTACCTTGATACGGTTACGGCGCTCAGGCACGAGCTGTACATCCAGAATACCCTGCTTTGCAGTCTCACGGATGGTACCGTCAACATCGAGTTCTTCAGCTGCACCCTGACGGGCAAACTTACGTAATCGGCGTAATGCAATTTGCATCTGACGTGTTCCCAAAACTTGATCATCATCAAGATTTTGGTATTTACGCTGCTCCCATACTTTTACCGCTGAACGTTTACGCCCTGGACCACCTATTCGGACACCTTCAGGATGATCGCCAAAAGCACCAAAAGGTGAAGTTCCGCCAGTGCCAATCATACGATTACCACCCTGATGTTTTTTATGCTGTTCACGTAAACGTTCTTCCAACATTTTCATCAGTTCTTCCAAAGAACCTGCTTTTTGTAGCTCAGCACGTTGCTCTGGTGTCAGATGTTTTTCTAAGAGTTCTAGGTCAAACCAGTCTTTAGGTAACTTGTGAACTTGTTTAAGTAGTTCATCTAAATCAAAAGTTTCAATGCCATCAAAATAATCTTTCATGGCACGATCGAATTTATCAAAGAAACGTTCATCTTTGACTAAAACTGTTTTAGCCAACTGATAGAATTCTTCCTGATCTGCAAATACCAGACCTGATGCAACCGCTTGGTTGAGATCAATCAACTCACGAGTTGTAACAGGTACACCATATTTACGTAAGGTGTAAAACAATCGCACAAACATGTGATTACACTCTTAGCGGCGTGACATAAAAGCTAAACGTTCAAGTAATTGTACATCTTGTTCATTTTTAATCAGCGCACCATACAATGGTGGAATTGCTTTAGATTTATCATGATTACGCAATACGTCTTCAGGCATATCATCTGCCATAAGCAAGCTTAACCAGTCAATTAACTCTGACGTTGATGGTGGTTTTTTTAAATTCGTGACTTCACGTAACTTAAAGAATATTTGCAATGCTTCACCGACCAAAGTATTCGAAATATTTGGAAAATGCACTGCAATAATTTCACGCATCGTTGCTTCATCAGGAAATTCAATATAATGAAAGAAGCAGCGACGCAAGAATGCATCTGGTAATTCTTTTTCATTATTCGAAGTAATAATCACAATTGGGCGTTGTGTTGCGGTAATGGTTTCACCAGTCTCGTAAACATAAAACGACATTTTGTCGAGTTCATGCAATAAGTCATTCGGGAACTCGATATCTGCTTTGTCAATTTCATCAATTAACAATACACAACGTTCTTCACTCGTAAATGCTTCCCACAATTTACCCGGTTTAATATAGTTTTTAATGTCATAGACTCGGTCATCACCTAACTGGCTATCACGCAAGCGAGAAACTGCGTCATATTCATACAAACCTTGCTGAGCTTTGGTTGTTGATTTGATATGCCAAGTAATTAGTTTTAGACCTAAACTTTCTGCAACTTGTTCTGCAAGTAATGTTTTACCTGTACCTGGCTCACCTTTCACCAATAATGGTTTTTGTAAAGCACGCGCGGCTTTTACCGCAAGTTTCAGGCTGTCAGTTGCAATATATTGATCTGTACCAGTGAAGTGTTGTGTATCAGCAGACATTTGAAAACCTTATTTTTCTTTAACTTTATGTGAATATCTAAACCGAACGTGCAAGTTTATTTGCACTGTATTTTGACCAGCAGAAGCCGATCAATAATCCTGTACCAATGACAAAGAGAATCAAAGATAAATTTGACCAGATTAAAACATGCTCTTTTGTGAGCACACCAAAAATCAAACCAAAAATAGCGGGTGCTAACTCTGAATTAGGACCTTCAGAGATTGTTGGTGTAGCAAGGATTGCAAAAACGATAATCCAAAGAATCCCTCCTATTGGATTAGGCATACGTGACATCAAACGATACCAACACCATAATGCAATCATTGCACCTGTAACATACACAATAATCGCAACATTCTCTTCAGGGAATTGATCCAGTACCGATAGAATGTGAGACCACATTGCAGTTATAGTTTCAAGCACCACGCAAACCCTCTGGTTCTACCGCATTTGGATTAATAAGTCCTTCTGGCGGCATTTGAATAAAAAAGCCTTTAGTCTGTAATGAGTCTAAGACATGCAATACGTTTACACGTGCAAGTTTCCGATCATCATGAAGTTCCAAATGCATTACAAAAGTAGCTTTTCCAAAAGCTTGTAAGACACTCTCAGGAACAGACTCAAATGGATTTTCTGATTCCTGATCTGCAGAATAATTTGGACGAGCAATATACATATACATTTCGTCTTTTTTGCTTGATCTATAAATATCGCAGCGCATGTTTACTCACAACTCTTATCAATCTTAGAGACTATTGGTCATTTAGATTCCAACAGACTTTAAATAGCATACATGAAAAAAAAACTAGGTACATTAACGAATATTAACGCAACAGTCGTATTTCACAGCTGAACTATTTTACCTAGCTAACTTCATTTGGGCCGCCAAATACTCAATATCTTGTCGCAGTAATGCAACCAATGGCTTAGTCAAGATATCGTAGCGCCAACCTAACAAATAACTCGGCAACTCTTGCTCTTCTAAATGGAATACAACATATTCATAAATTGCATTCAGCCATTTCTTACGTAGTAAGACTTCTTTAGGAATGCCAGTTTCAAACACGACTCGATCGATTAAAGCATCAATTTGAGGCGCGGCTTCTTTAGAATTATTCTTCACTGGTCTTGCCATTCTTAATGGCCATTCATCTTCAGGCGGTAAAAATTTTAATAAATCTAATATGGTTTTGCCATGTTCACGTACAACGTTTGGACGAATATCTTTAACTTGTGCAAGTTGGAAATTATTACGTGGATTTTTTTCCACTAAATCTAGCATTGTTGTATTTTTGAGAACAAAACTACGCGGTTGATTCATTGCTTTAGTAATTTGCTCACGCCAAATACTGAGCTGTTGTAATTGCATTAACTCGCGACGTGAATGGCGATAATTACCAATATCGGTATATAGCTCTGTCAATGGAGTTTCTATCGCAATTTCTTTCGTTAAATTCTGACAATCTTCCAAAACATATTGATAAAGCCCTTTACGCTGTAAATCATGTTTTAATGTATCAGCGAGCTTTGTCAAATATAAGACATCATTTGCGGCATAATTAATTTGCTCTTGGCTTAAAGGGCGTGCCAACCAATCTGAGCGAGTTTGATCCTTATCAATATCAATATTTAGGCAGGTTTTTAATGCATTTTGATAGCTTACTTGAAGCCCATGACCAAGAAATGCCATTGCGATCTGCGTATCAAATACATTTTTTAATGGTTTTTGATCTGCATAATGATAAATTAAATCAATATCTTCGCCACACGCATGAAAGATATTCTGCTGTGCAGTAAAAACCTTCTGCCAAAACTGCTCTAAATCAAGTGCTACTCCATCTAGTAAAGCAATTTGACCATTACAATTAATCTGGCATACCCCAAGTTTTGGATATAAGGTATCAACCTTAATAAACTCAGTATCAAGTGCGTAGGTAGAACATTGTTCCATTTGACTGAGGAGAACAGCAAGGTCTTTTTGCTGTTGAATGAACTGAAACATATTTGCTCAAGTAAAATAATAAAAAACACTAGCAATACAACTGTAAAAATACAGTTTTTGCTGAAACGAAACTAAATTAAATCTACAAAGAATAATTTAATCACTATTCCACATGAAAAACATGAAATTACTCCTATTCTATTCATCAAAAACGAAAATCCTTTTCGTTTGCTTATACTGCCATAAATTAAAGCAAATATACCTAAAATAATGTTAGACAAAATGTAAAAGTGAATTATTTGTTTAAATTAATAGCATGAATTTACAATGAATATAAAATTATTTCATCTTCATACGATTATGTACCGCTTGACTTAACGTATGACTATCGACATATTCTAATTCGCCACCTTGTGGCACGCCTTGTGCGATTCTGGTCATGTGAATTGGTAAATGTTTCGTTGCCTCAACTAAGTAATGTGCTGTCGCTTGACCTTCCACGGTGGCATTAGTTGCTAAAATTACTTCTTCAATCTGTCCTTGGCTTAATCGTTGAATCAAATATGGAATACCAATTTCTTCAGGACCTATTCCATCCAATGGAGACAAATGACCACCAAGTACATGATATTTTCCTCTAAAGCTTCCACTTTGTTCGATTGCCATGACATCAGCTGGAGATTCAACCACACAAAGCAATTGCTCATCTCTTTCTACAGACGCACAAATGTCACAGATTTCGTTTTCAGTTAATGAATGACAAATATGGCATTCGTGAATATGGCTCGAAGCCTCGTGTAATGCATAAGATAATGCAAAAGCACCTTCACGATTTTTCATCAACAAATGTAATGCCATCCGTTGTGCAGATTTTGGACCAACGCTTGGTAAAATACGCAATGCTTGAACTAGCTGTTCAAATCGTTCACTAAACACAGATCAACTCTATTATTTATAAAAAAGATTCTCTAAGCCTCACTAAAAGACTTAGAGACTTTTGGCTTAGAATAAACCAGATAAACCTGGTGGTAAGCCCATACCTGAATTTGCACCTTGAAGTTTTTCTTCAGAAATGACTTCGGCTTGACGTGCTGCATCATTCATCGCAGCAGCAATCAGATCTTCAATCATATCAGCTTCATCTTGTAATAAGTCTGGGCTAATTTCGATACGCTTAACGACATTACGGCAAGTCATAGTTACTTTAACCAAACCACCGCCCGCCTCAGCGTGAACTTCTGTTTTTGCAAGCTCTTCTTTGGCTTTTTTAATATTGGATTCCATATCCTTTTGCATGCGCTGAGCTTGCTGCATGAGCATATTAATGTTCATAAATTTCTCTCTTAAATTAAATCTAAACCGCATGATAAGTCGCGAATAATATCATTAATATCTTCCAAGCCAACAGATACACGGATCAATCCTTCTTCAATCCCTGCGGCTTGTTTGGCTTCAGGCGACATTCTACCATGTGAGGTCGTTGCTGGATGGGTAATTGTTGATTTTACATCGCCCAGATTACTGGTAATCGACAGAAAACGCGTATTATCAATAACCGTCCACGCACCTTCACGTTCGCCTCTTACGACAAAAGATACAACACCGCCAAAACCTTTTTGCTGTTTTTTAGCAAGCTCATGACCAGGATGGTCAGGCAAACCTGCGTAATAGACTTTTTCAACCTTGTCATGTTGATGCAGCCATTCAGCCAGTTTTTGTGCATTTTCACAGTGCGCTTTCATACGGATACTGAGCGTTTCCAAGCCCTTGAGGAAAATCCATGCGTTAAATGGGCTCATTGAATTACCCAAAGTACGGATTACACCATTAATTTCTTCAAGTAAATCGTTTTTGCCAACAACTGCACCACCTAATGCACGCCCCTGACCATCAATATATTTTGTTGCTGAATAAAGAACCAAATCGGCACCAAACTTAATCGGTTGTTGCAATACCGGTGTACAAAAACAGTTATCTACAGCAAATAATGCGCCATTGGCATGGGCAATATCTGCAATTGCTTGCATATCACCAACCTGTGCCAAAGGATTCGAGGGTGTTTCAATAAAGAGAATACGTGTATTTGGACGAATCGCTTGTTTCCAGCCTTCAAGATCATCCAAATCGACAAAAGTCACTTCTACAGCAAATTTAGCAACATATTTTTCAAATAAAGCAATGATTGAACCAAATACTGCGCGAGAACAAATCACATGATCGCCAGCTTTCAAATATGCCATACACATCGCATGTACAGCAGCCATACCAGAACTGGTCGCAACTGCACGCTCTGCGCCATCTAATATTGCTAAACGTTTTTCAAAGGCTTGCACTGTTGGATTGGTATAACGTGAGTATGTATTTCCTGCGATTTGCCCAGAAAATTTTGCAGCAGCATCTGCGGCACTTTCGCAAACAAACGAAGATGTTAAAAAGATAGGTTCACTATGTTCCCCTTCAAAGGTACGATCATGCCCTGTGCGAATAGCCAGTGTTTCAAGTTGGTATTCTAAATCATCGCTTGGATTCATCGTTTTGTATGCCTTATGATCAGGTGTTTAAATATGCCAACATTTTGAGCGCCTAACGTATTTAAGGTCAAGGCATAAGATGAAATTATCGCTTAGACTTCGTGCAATCTTGACTCATGATGAGACTTTCAAAGATGAAATCACTTGTAGAACAGCAAAAAATAAATTTTAAACATCTGGCTATGCGTGTCTTCGATGCAGATAGGCTTGTATTGTCACAATCGACAGCTTATCAAGTGATTGCTGAATTTAAACAAACTCGTGTTCGTTTTTATGCTTCTGAAAACAAACGTTACAAAGAGCCATTGGTATTTACAGCTCCTCTTGCCATCAACATGGATATTTATGATCTATATCCATACCGCTCTTTGATTAAACATTTTCAGGACAGTGGTTTTGATGTTTATCTAATTGACTGGGGTAAGTTGACTTACAAGAACTACCAAGTGAATTTTTTATCATTTATCGATAAATTTATTCCACGTTGTATTGAGGCGATTCAAAAGCATTCTAAATCTGAAAAAATCTCTTTGCATGGTTGGAGTATGGCTGGAATTTTTGTCACACTTTATACAGCACGGCATAAACCCAATGCTGTTAAGAATTTAATCGTTCTAGGTAGCCCAATTGATAGTTATGCATCAGGTTATATTGGCAGACTTTATAAAACCTTAGCTTATGTCACCACACGTAATCCAATGATCAAGGACTATATTTATAATCGCCTACCAAAGTTAATGATCCATTCACCAGGTTTTTTAAACTCATTAGGTTTTAAATTGTTAGATCCTAAGGGTTGGATTGATGGCAATATTCAATTACTCAAAAATCTTGATAACCTCAAACTGGTACAAGAAGACGCCACACTCAGCCATTTCCTGAATAACATGATTGACTATCCAGGTGGTATCAATCAGGACATGCTGTTTAATGTATGGCTACAAAATCCATTAAAGCATGGTGCAATCAAACTCAAGAATGAGACGATTGAACTGAAGGATATCAATTGTTCGCTCTTGGTAGGTGCTGGTAAAGGTGACCAACTGGTTACATCTGATGCCGCTTTTCCACTGACCCAGTTGACAAATAGTCAAGATGTCACGTTTACTTTGATACCTGGCGGGCACTTAGGTTTAATGTCTAGTCAAAACAGTTCAATTGAGTTCTGGCCAACACTGACAACTTGGTTATCAGAACGTTCAACTCCAATAAAAAGGTAAACTATGACTCAATCTGTTGCATTCATCGGTTTAGGTGCTATGGGCTATCGCATGGCTGCGCATTTACCCAAGTATTTCGAAAAAGTTTATGTTTGGAATCGTAACTTTGATAAAGCTAAGCAACATGCAACAGAATTTGGCACTTTGGCGGTTAAACTTGCTGAAGCGGTTCAGGCAGATGTTATCTTTTCGTGTTTACCGACTAGTGATGACGTTGAAACATTAATTGATGGTGTGAATGTTAAATCAGGTGCAATCTGGATTGATTGCACCAGTGGTGTTCCTGAGGCAGCGCGCCGTCTAGCAGAACGATTGAAAACACAAAATATTGATTTTCTCGATGCGCCTGTCAGCGGACAAACCATTGGTGCAGAAAATGCAACACTTACGGTTATGGTGGGTGGCGACATTAATGCTTTTGAACGTGCTTATCCTGCGATGGCAGCAGTCGGAAAGCTCATTCAACACGTAGGTGATTCGGGTGCAGGATTTGCCGTTAAAGCAATTAATAACATGTTACTGGCTGTCAATTTATGGTCGGTTGCAGAGGGATTTAGTACACTCAAAGCGCATGGTGTAAACCTAGATGCAGCTTTGAATTGTATTAATGCTTCTAGTGGAAAAAGCATGGTCACAGAAACTGTTTTTCCACAACGCGTTCTCAGCCGTGAATTCCCTGTAACTTTTGCATTACCTTTGCTCGCAAAAGATACAGGGATTGCGTTGAATTTAGTGCATGAGGCAAAGCTTCCAGCGCCTATACTTGCCTTAACCCAAAGCTTGATTCAGGCTGCAAGTTTAACTGCCGAAGCGAATAGTGACTTTTCTTCTGCTGTCAAAATGTATGAAGAGTGGACAAAAATTATACTAAAGTAAAAAGCTCAAGGTGATAAAAATTACACTCCAATAATACAGTTTCATTGAAATTTCATTCATAAGCCGTATATTAGTAATTGAACTTAAGTCAAATCGTGAAAATAGACATATTTTCTTAATTTATTTGAGTTCATGCCTTTTAACTAGAGGAATACCTCATGAATAAGTTTGCTGTTGCAGTTTTTGCTGGATTGATAAGCCTTACAGGTTTTAACCTTCAAGCAGCTACACCAGAACAAGAATGTAAAAAGTTGCAAGATGACTATAATCTCATCTATGCATCGAAAGGATTTTGTTTTAAAGATGCAGATGCCAAGGCTAAATATGGTAATGAAAACTGCCATACAACAAAGCCTAAATTTTCTGACAGAGAGCAACAACGCTTAGATGAAATTAAAGAGCGTCAAAAAGAATTAAATTGCAAATAAAAGCCTTATTTTTAAGTCTTAGCAGTTTATTTTCTATTTTTGTCTGAAAAGCAAAACTTCTCAGCTCATTATATTAAAGGACTAATCATGGCGTACGATGACCAAAATATTTTTGCAAGAATCTTAAGAGGCGAACTACCTGCAATCAAAATCTATGAAGATGATCAGGTCCTCGCTTTTATGGATATTATGCCTCAAGCAGATGGTCATGCTTTAGTTATTCCTAAAACACCTGCTGTTACTTTGATGGATTTACCTGCTGATGCAGCAGCCTATACGATTCAAATTGTTCAAAAGATAGCTAAAGCAATTGAAACCGCTTTAGATGCTAAAGGGATCGTACTAATGCAACTTTCAGGAGTTGCTGCTGGGCAAACAGTTCCACATGTGCACTTCCATTTGATTCCTAGTTCAGTTCATGAACTTGGTCGTCATGCAGCACAAATGGGTGATCAGGAAAAGATTAAAGCCTTTGCTGAAAAGATTAAAGCAATGCTGTAAGTAAAAAATTATCTATACGATGGGGCTTTTCGCCCCATTTTTATTTATTAAATATATAAAAATCAATAACAAATATAATTATTGCTAAATATGAATCGTCATCAAACTGTCATTTTTCTTTCACTTATCTGTCACAAAGTTTGCCGATACTGCATACAAGTCAGTGAGCTGTGTAACTTTTTGTACATAAGCAAGCTTATTACAGTAACTAAGGCAACTGCCATTTACAAAAAAGTGTTCTGGAGAAATCTCAATGAAAAAATTGCTTCTTGCTGCTACTGTAGCAACTTTAGCCATGAATGCAGCGCAAGCAGCACCAACTTTGTATGGTAAGCTGAGTGTAACTTTAGACAATATTGATAACAATGATTTTAAAGACGAAAGCGTAGTGAAAGTAAACTCAAACGCTTCACGTTTGGGTGTGAAAGGTGAAGAAAAATTGACTGATAACTTATCAGCAGTTTATTTAGCCGAATGGGAAATTTGGGCAGATGGCGATGGTGATGCTTTTAAAAACCGTAACCGTTTTGTAGGTGTTAAATCTGCTGGTGTTGCAACATTAAAAGTAGGTCAATACGATTCTTACTTCAAAAGTGCTGCGGGTAATAACCAAGATATTTTTAACGATAACAATGAACTGGATATGACTAAAGTTCTTGTTGGTGAAGATCGCTTAACTAACGTAATTGGTTTTGAAACTGATAAAAAATTGCTTGGCGGTTTAGCGTTTAACATTATGTTCCAACAAGGTGAACAGAATGAAACTACTAAGGATAAAAACGGTCAAACAATACCTCTAGATAACTCTGCAAGTGGTCAAAAAGGTAGTCGTAATGGATTTGGTGATGGTGTTTCAACGTCTCTAACTTACGAAAATAAAGATATTGGTTTAAATGCAGCTGTTGCAGGTAACTTTGCAGTTGCATCAAAGTATAATGCTTATGGCTTATCTGGTGTATATACAGATGCAGTACGTGTAACTGGCTCACTTGATTTATCTCAAGTAGGTGCTGAAGGTTTAGTATTCGGTGGTTTATGGCAAACTGCGAAACCTACAGATGATACACTTGTAGGATACAAAGGCTTAAAAGAAAACGCTTTCGGTGTAACTGCTGCATATATCATTCCTTCTACACCAATCAAATTAAAAGCAGAGTATATTTCTGCTAAAAGTGAAACAGATGCAGCGATCATCGCAGGTAAAAAAGACCTTAGACAAGACCTTTATGGTGTAGGTGCTGACTATCAGATCAATAAACAAGCACGTTTTTATGGCGTAGTTGGTCAGCAAAAACGTGACTGGTTGACTAAAGATGATAAGAAAACCACAATCGGTTTAGGCATGGAATATAACTTCTAATAAATTGAAGTAATCCGCTAAAACCAAAAACAAAAGGGCGATCTGCCCTTTTGTTTTTATTGATTTTATTTCTTTAAGAAACCACTGACCAAGTTTAAAACTTGTTGAATATCATTGTTGGCTTCCTGTGGATTAGTGTTTCCACCTTGTGGAGTCAAAGAATCAATCACTTGAGGTAGTACAGACGCAATCGCACTGTAAATTTCTTGCTTTGGCGCTTGTGCTTGTTGAGCAACCTGTTCGATATCTTGATCATCAAATAAGCTTTGAATATTTTGGGTTGGAACATCTTGAGCATTTACTTGTTGAGGATCGATCCAGCTTTGTACCTGATTTGCCAAACCTGTATTTTTCAGTTTATCCAATGCACCTTGCAAACCGCCCTGTTTTTGAATCCATGCAAGAATTAAAGGCAAAACGGCGATTAACAATGTTTGTGCTGTGTTACCACCTGCTGCATTACTGTGTGTTGAAGTATTACCACCACCTAATTGACCCAGTACAGAACCCAGAATTCCGCCTAGACCACCTTGTTGCTGGTTTTGGGTATTTTGTTGCTGTTGTCCCCCAAGCTGTCCCAATACCGAACCTAAAATTCCGCCTAAACCACCACCCTGACCTGATTGTTGCTGACCGCCTAAGGCCTGTTTCGCTAAAATCTCAACGATATTTGTCAAATCTGTCATGATTTTTATATTCCAGTTAGAATTATTTATTCGAAAAGCATACGCTGCTTTTCAACATGAAAACAAAGTTAAAGTGTTAAAATTTGCAAGAGCATTTAATCAGTTTATTATTATTTTATAACTGCGACTTATTCAGAGCCGCAGTACAGTCTAAGAAATTACCAACGAAATTTATTCCAATTTTCTGGATTTGCCCAAAATTTAGAGTTAAACCAATCAGGTACATGTTTGTAAGTTAAAATATTGAATTGCCATAGAGCAAAATCACTATCATGAGTAGTCTTATCAATAAGTTGAGTAAAACCTAGTGAACGCAATAGCTTTTCATCGTTTCGTTTACTAACAACAACAATCCTTTTAGCCATTAAGTCGCGTAACTTCACTAAAAGCTGCGCTTTATGTGTTTCAGTGATGTTTTGCATTTGCTCTGTATCAAATAATACAAAACCTAAATCATAACGTTGTGTAAATGGCAGATTTAAAAAGTCAGTTACGTTAAAATGATGCCATTGAATTTCAGCATTTTGATCAATTTGCTGACCGATACAAAGTGCAGTATGAATGGGCTGTTCTTTAGATAAATCGTCTAGCATAGAAATGATGACATTTTGTTCAGCCATAACTGCAACCCTTGATTGAGAAAGATGAGAGTTTATTGATGGAACTACAAGGCATTTGTCACAAAATGCACGCAGCGCTCAAAACGCATAGTGTAACTGATCAACCAACCAGCAAGGCAAATGTTGAATATAAATTTATATTAGATCGTTCAGAAACTGATCTACCCTTCGTATTAGGTCAAGAATTAGAAATTGAATGGACTGGAAATATTTTTTGTACTTCGTGTGGTGCAAAGACTCCAAAATCATATTCCCAAGGTCACTGTTTCAAGTGCTTCAAGACCAAAGCTGAATGTGATCTTTGTATTATGAAACCTGAGACTTGCCATTATCATCTTGGAACTTGTCGTGAAGATGAATTTGCACACAAGGTTTGTTTCCAACCCCATATTGTGTATCTAGCCAATTCAAGTGCACTAAAAATTGGAATTACTCGTATCGTTAATATGCCAACTCGATGGTTAGATCAAGGTGCAACCCAAGCTTTACCCATTTTAAAAGTTGGTTCACGCCGCTTATCTGGTCATTTAGAAACTTTATTTGGTACACAAATTGCCGATAAGACGGATTGGCGTAAGCTCCTTAAAGGTGAAGCTGAACCATTGAATTTAATTGAGCAACGTGACCATATTTTGGAAGAATTTGCACCAAAAATTCAAACGATTCGAGATGAATTTAGCCGAAACTTAGAATTCAATGAAGAACTTGAATTTTTAGAACATGAATTGCCTAAAGAATTTATTTACCCAGTTGAACAATATCCAGAAAAAATTAAGTCCTTAAATTTGGATAAAACACCCAAAATTCGTGGTGTTTTACATGGCATTAAGGGGCAATATTTATTACTCGATATTGGTGTCATCAATATTCGCAAATACACAGGCTATGAAATGATTCTAAGAGCGTAAAAGATAAGGTGGCATTTGAAATGCCACCTTTTTTTAACTTAATTTTTTTTTAAACAATTCAGAATTGCATCAACAGGATTTTCAGTATCTCCTGAGATTAATTGTTTGTGCATGCTTAGATGTTGCATCATCTGAATATGTGCTGTTTCATTATCCATTAATTTTTCAATTTCAGAAGCAAGGTGTTCTGGTGTTGCATCAGCTTGAATTAATTCTTGGATGACTTTTTTACCTGCAATGATATTAGGTAAAGAGTAGTATGGAATCTTAACGAGAAACTTAGCAATCATATAAGTTAACCAATGTAACTTATAAAAAGTCACCATTGGGCGATGTAATAACATTGCTTCAAGCGTCGCAGTTCCCGATGCTAGTGCGACAATATCACTCGCATTCATGACCATACGACCTATTTTAGATTCAGCATCGGTATTTTCTAAAATATAAATTTTTGATTTTAAAGTGATATTTAAATTTTGAATACCATGTTCAATTTGTTGTTTTCGAGCATCATTAATTGCTGGAATCAGAAACTCTAGTTCAGGATATTTCTTATGTAGTATTTCCGCAGCCCCAATTAACAAAGGCAATAGTCTGTCAATTTCACCTCTTCGACTTCCTGGTAATAAAGCAACGTGCATTTCATGTGCAGATAAGCCAAGCTGATGTTTTGCTTCTACAATTGGATTTTTTAAAGGTAATTGTTTGGCTAGTGGATGCCCAACAAAAGCTGCTGGAACATCGTAATTTTCATAAAATGTTTTTTCAAATGGGAATAAACACAACACTAAATCTATACTACGTTTAATACCATGTACCCGCCCTTGACGCCATGCCCAAACAGATGGACTTACGTATTGAACTGTTTTAATTGGTAAATTCTTTTCTTTTATTGTTTTAGAAAGACGTAAATTGAAATCAGGTGCATCAATTCCAATAAAAATATCCACTGGATGTTCAGTCCAACGTTCAACTAGACCATCACGTACAGCAAATAACTTCTTTATATCTTTCAAAACCTCCACAATGCCCATTACTGATAAAATTTCCATTGGATAATAACTATGGAAACCCTCAGCAATCATTTGTGGACCACCAATACCTTCAAATTCAGCATCAATTCCTTGTTCGCGAAAACTGCGCATGAGTTTCACTCCTAGAGTATCTCCAGAAACTTCTCCCACCACGATACCAATTTTTAGTTTTTGCTTTAACAAGACCAATGCCCCACTGAAATATTTGAATGATTCTAACAAAATGATTTTACATCGAATCATAATAAGCTATCCAAATTGTTCAAGATTGGTGAATATAATGTTTGATCTAAAATTCCATTCATTACTTTAAAAATTATCTTGATTAACGATAGTTAAATGATTGCGAGTTTATTTTCAATTTATTATTAACAATAATCATTTTCATTTAATATTTATTCTCCTATTAGAAGATCATTCCATTACCTTAAATCAAACACAAATTACCTTAAATGGTGCTGGAAAAATTTTAGGCAACACAAGAAATAATAGTCCAGTAGCAACCTTAAATGCAGGCGTTTATGGTCTACATATGGCTACATTTGCGCAACCACTACTACGATTTGCTTTGTCTTGAATATGGAAGCGCTATAGGATTTGTAAGTTGGTGGCTATTTGCGACACCGATTACATTTCTACTGGTGTTATGGGTTAATGAATTAAAACCTAACAAAAATAAAATTTTAGCAAAATAGAGAATGTTTAAATCGCTCTACTTTTCAATTAATTATTTTACGTCACTTTGATCAAACTAAGATTTACTCAACGAATTCATAAGTGCAAATTAATGAAACATGGCTGTGTAATTCAGTCAGTTTTTATACCGTCATCGACATTCTTTAGCTTTTTTTTGCATAAGTAAATCACTATTCATCACAACGAGTTATCTAAAAAAAGCATAAGATATGCTGGTTTTTGCATATTTAGGCATATTGATTATGTTTGGTCCTGTTGAATTTATTCTAGCTGGGGTTTTGGTTGGTTTCTGTGTAGGAATTACTGGTGTTGGTGGTGGCTCATTAATGACCCCCATTTTGATTAGTTTATTCAAAATTGAACCTCATATTGCAATCGGTACAGACCTGTTATATGCCTCTATTTCTAAATTTTGCGGTTCAATGGTACATGCTAAAAAACTAAATATTGTATGGCCAATTGTACTTTGGCTTGCACTTGGAAGTATTCCTGCATCTTTTGCCACCTCTTGGATTTTAGAACATTATTTAAGTCAATCAACGCATTATAAAGCTGTGCTGACCATGGTCTTAGGCTTTATGTTGACCTTGACAGGTATCTCTATTGTATTTCGTAGCCAAGTTGAAAAGTTCTTTGATCGTTTCCGTAATCGTGAACAAGCAAATATGGAAAGTGAGCAGCATGCTCTCCAGCATAAACGCTTATATATCGTCATCATGGGCATGGTTTTAGGTATTTTCGTCACCCTGTCTTCTGTAGGCGCTGGTGCTTTCGGGATTATGGCGCTCGTAATTATGTTTCCTAACTTACCGATGATCCGTATTATTGGTTCAGATGTCGTACATGCTGTCTTATTAACCGCTGTTGCTGGTTTAAGTCATATGTCTTCAGGTAATGTCGACTTTCATTTATTAATGTGGTTACTTGTTGGTTCTATTCCTGCAATTATTGTCGGAACTTTAATTAGTTCGCGTATGCCAGAAAGACTTATTCGTAGAATCTTAGGTATTACATTATTTGCCCTTGGTGTTAACTTTATGGTTAATCCAGTTAAGGCAAAACCTAAACCAGTTGAAATCCATAAAGTTGCTGTTGTTCAACAAACAAGCCATTCATCTAGTATGGTTTAATTCTGAAAAAAGCCGATTGTTTTCCGCAATTTTTGCGAATCGATAGTTAATCAATCGGCTTTTCATGCTATATTCGTAGACAAAATAACCTCTTCTTTCGATTGAATTTGTGACAGCAATGAATACTCTACAGTCAAATCCAGTTTCTCAGCCAGATATCGACGACGTTAATATTAAAAGCATTCAAACCTTAATTACCCCTGCGGAACTGAAAGCTGATCTTCCTTTATCTGAAGCTGCATCTCAAACTGTGTTACAAGGACGTGCAACTGTACGTAATATTTTAGACGGCAATGACAAACGTTTGTTTGTGGTGATTGGACCTTGTTCAATCCATGATGTTAAAGCTGCAAATGAATATGCTGATCGCTTAAAAGAATTAAGTGAAAAAGTAAAAGATACTTTATACCTTGTGATGCGTGTATATTTTGAAAAACCACGTACGACAGTCGGTTGGAAAGGTCTAATCAACGATCCAGATATGAATGACTCTTTCAATATTGAAAAAGGTTTACATATTGGTCGTGGTCTTTTGCTTGAATTAAATGAAAAAGGTTTGCCATGTGCGACTGAAGCACTTGATCCAAACTCACCGCAATATTATCAAGATTTAATTTCTTGGTCTGCGATTGGCGCACGTACTACAGAAAGCCAAACACATCGTGAAATGTCTTCTGGTTTATCATCTCCTGTTGGGTTTAAAAACGGTACAGATGGCGGCTTGACTGTTGCAACCAATGCAATGCAATCGGTTAAGCACGGTCATAGCTTCCTCGGCTTAAATGAAAATGGTCAGGTGGCAATTATCAATACCAAAGGCAATCCTTATGCTCATGTGGTATTACGTGGTGGTAATGGCAAGCCAAACTACGATGCTTCTTCTGTTGCGGAAGCAGAAGCAGCTTTGGCAAAAGCCAAAGTCAGCAACAAGATTATGATTGATACCAGTCATGCCAACTCAAACAAAGACCCGTACCTGCAACCTTTGGTTTTAAAGAACATCACAGAGCAAATTCTGGATGGTAATAAATCAATCGTAGGTATCATGGTTGAAAGTCACCTTAAAGGCGGTCGTCAGGATATTCCTGAAAACCTATGTGATCTAGTATATGGTCAATCTGTGACTGATGGTTGTATCGATTGGGATACAACAGAAAAAGCATTGTTAGAAATGCATGAAGCACTTAAAGATGTTTTACCAAATCGTTAATCTTTAAGTAGATGTAAAGCAGGCTCTCATGAGCCTGTTTTTATTTTTAAATTTTCCATTAAAGTTTCATGACTCACTAGATCTAAAACTACTTTTTCAATATTTGCCCTATTTACGTTTGGGATTACAATTAAATTTTGTTCTATAAAACATTGACTGGAATGCAAATCATCATTTATGGTTTGCATCAAACGAACAGGGTCGTAGAAAACTAATTCATAATTCTTATTTCTATACGTTAATACTAAAATAATCCATCCTTTAGATTCAAATACCCATTGTTCGTCATCGAAAAAACTGGAAAATTTATACGGTAATCTGCCATATATTTGTGTTCTTAAATATTGGATTTGTTTTGAACTGTAACATTTTTTTAATTATACTGCTGCCACATTTCCCCTACGACGTATCGCTGATATGAAGTCCAGTTTTCGTCAACACTTGCTAAAGTGGCGTGCCTCATTCGGTGCGATTACTTTGCTTTGTTTGCTCTGGCATATCTTCTTACCAACGATGGTACATACTGGCGTCGTACCTGCACTCTATGCAATGCCTACACATTGCCAAGTCACAGATATTAAAAATAGTTTGATGTTGTCTGAATCTCATTCAAGTCACCATCACGCTATGCATGAAATGGATCATCAACAGCATTTACAATCGACTGCGCATGATCAACTGAGTGACTATGCCAAAGAGGTTTTTGCTCTTGCTAGTCAAATCATGAAGCATTGTCCTTTATGTACACATGGTTTAGATGCTGTTGCAATTATTCCTTTAATTGCATTTATTTTAATCTTTGTACTGGCTTGGTTTAGTCGTGTACGATGCCTATGTTATACGTGGTCAGAAGATCTGCAAATTCCACGTATCTTCTATATTTTTCCAATTAAACAAGCACCACCGCTCCCTCTATAAAAATGCTTTTTTAACATTCCGTATCCAGTGTCTCACTGCGGTACGGCCTCGTTTATTGCTTTTATAGAGTTAAATATGAATACTCAATTCCGTTTGTCAGTATTAACGACAGCATGTCTATCGATTACCTACAGCTCAATCACTCTGGCTGAAACAGCTTCTGAAAATGAAACAAAAACCCTAGCTACAATCGTAGTCACGGCAAGTCGTGAAGGTGAATCTATAAATAATACTCCTGCTGCGATTAGCAAAATTAGTAGCCAAGATATAGATGATAAACATGCCACATTCATTGGTCAGTTAGTTAATCAAACCCCAGGTGTGTTAATGAATGATTTGGGCAACGAACAACATATGATGTCAATTCGTCAACCCATCACCACTTCTGCTGTTTATCAATATTTGGAAGATGGCATTTCAATCCGTCCAGTCGGTGTGTTTAACCACAATGCTTTATATGAAGTAAATTTAGCTGGAATTGATAGCATTGAAATTTTGCGTGGCCCAGCAAGTAGCTTGTATGGAAGCAATGCAATTGGCGGCACGATTAATTTCCTCACCAAAGCACCGAGTTTAACTCCAACTGCTGATTTAGGTGTGAGTGCAAGCTCTGAAGGTTATCGCCGTTTAGACTTGGGTGCATCCAATACGTTTGATACTGAGTATGGTGAACATGGTTTAAGACTGTCTGCCTATGCCAGTGATCGTGGTGATAGCTGGCAAGATCATGCTGAAAGTAATAAGCAAAGTGTAACCTTAAGACATGATTGGCGCATATCAGATGCCACTCAAATCAAAAATATTTTCAGCTACAACCATTTAAAAACCGATATGACGGGTAGCCTAAATGCAAATGATTTTAGCGCACGTCCAGGTTATAGCTATCAAACATTTACATATCGAGAAGTAGACTCAACCCGTCTTTCATCACAGATTAACCATCAATGGGATGATCAGCAACAAAGTCAATTGACCGTATATTATCGCGATAATACAACCGATCAAAATCCGAGCTACAATATTCGCACTGATGTAAAAGATAAAAAGCCTACAGGAACTTATAGCGGGCAAACTACCTATAACGCTTTTCAATCTTATGGCTTAAATTTACAGCATTCCATTAATTTGGATCTGGTGAAATTGATCATTGGGGCGATGGCAGATCATTCACCGAACCAAGCTCAAACCAATGATATTGAAGTCTTTCGTGATCCAAACACGCTAGTTTATACGGGTTTCAAACAACGTCAGTTGTTACGTGATTTCAAAGTTGATGTCAATAACCAAGCATTGTACACACAAGCAAATTGGCAAGCTTTGCCGAATCTAAATTTGGTTGGTGGTGCACGCTATGATTGGATCGGTTATGACTTTGATAACAAGCTTGTTCCCTCTAAAGTTACAGGTGCGCCAGACGAAAAACGTAGTTTTCACAAGGCAAGCCCTCAACTTGGTTTTGTATGGAATATCTCACCTGAATTAGATCTGTATAGCAATTGGTCACAAGGTTTTGTACCACCAGAAGTTAGTAGTTTATATGGCGCAAATCTGGTCACACCAAACTTAAAAGAAGCTACATTTAATAATATTGATGCGGGTTTACGTTTCAAAGTTTTAGATGACCGATTGGATGGAGAAATTACCTTATATCGTTTACAAGGTAAGGATGAAGTTCTAAGTTATACAAAACCTGATAATACCCGTGAACCACGAAATGCAGGCAAAACCTTACATCAAGGTATCGAAATTGGTGGAACTTGGAATATTACTGAACAGTATGATCAACGTTTAAAGTTATCTGGAAGTATCGCTAAACACGAATATAAAGAATTTCAGCCCTCATCAATACTCAACTATAGCGGCAATACAATGCCAAACTCTCCAAAAAGTTTTGGCACAATTGAATATCAAATCAAACCTATTCCAGCATTATTACTTTCGGCTGAAGGTGTTTATGTCGGTTCATATTGGATTGATGATGCTAATACTGAAAAATATGATGGGCATACCATTCTAAATTTACGTGCAAATTATCGTAAAAATGCTTATGAGATTTATGGGCAAATTCTGAATGTAGCTGATGTCCATTATGCTGACAGCACTTCATATAGCAGTAATCAAGCTAGTTATACGCCTGCAGCGCCAAGAACCTACTTATTAGGTTTGCGTTATCATTTTGGAAAATAAACAATGAATGCCAATCTACTCAAGAAGTTACTGAAATTTCATCGTAGCTTTGGAATGATGCTTGGCATTCTGATTTTGATGTGGTCTTTAACAGGTGTGTTGCATCCAATTATGAGTGCAACACAACCTCAACCCGTCAAACGAATGCCTCCACCTCAGCAACTGAATTTAACAAATGCTTTGCCTGCACCTTTGGTTTTACACCAGCATAAAATTGAAGAATTTTCAGGATTACAAACCATTCAGCTACAACCTGAACTTGTAGCTTATCGAGTTTTACAACCAAATCAAAACATTGCGGAGTATTTTGATAGTCGATCGGGTCAACTCATCACAGATGGAGAGCAACAAGATGCAAAACGTCTTGCAATTTGGTATACAGGTTTAGCCAAACAACAGATAGTTTCGACCGAACTGATCACTGAATTTAGTGATGATTATCCAAGTGTGAATCGTTTATTGCCTGTCTGGCGTGTAAGTTTTGATAATGGTTTAAGAGCTTATGTCGATCCATCACAATCTCGATTAGCCACACTCTCCAATGACCAAAAAATGTGGATGGCGAAAATATTTCGTTTAGGTCATACATGGACTTGGGGTGATCAACCGTGGACAGGACAAAATATACTGATGCAAATTGCCTTAATTGGTATTTTAGTTCTTACCTGTATGGGAATTGGATTGTTTTTTAGGATTCGTAATCGCCAGAACCATCGTTTAGCTCACAAGCCAATTCGCTTTTTACATCGCTATTTGGGCATCAGTCTAAGTATATTTATCTTGCTATGGGTATTCAGTGGTTTCTATCATGTTTGGCATAAAAAATCTGAGATTGTGAACATTCAGCCGATGTTTTATACACAGGATTTAAGTGCTGCCGCATGGAAAACGGCTGTTCAACAACCCATACAACGCCTTAATCTTGTACCGATCTCCTTTGCTCAAGATCACGTTCAAGCAGGTTGGATGGTTCAATTAACAGGTAAACCACAGTTACAAGGCAGCATGACCGCAGCCAAAGAACATGATCATCACAATCATGCTAAAAATGCTTCCCCTGCAATTGAATTGATCGATGCGAATGCCGCTACAAAATTAAATACCCTTGAGCAAAGTAAGCAGTTGGCTGCAGACTATTTACATTTACCAGTGGATCACTTTACTCAAAGTTCTTGGGTCACCAGTTTTGGTGGTGAATATGGTTTTATCAACAAACGTTTGCCCGTGGTTAAAGTTGAAAGCAATTTAAGTGATCAACTCAGGCTGTATATTGAGCCAAGTAGCGGTGTGATTGCAGCGCAAGTCACTCAACAAGATGTTTTAGAAGGTTTTAGTTTTGCATATCTACATAAATGGACATGGCTACCAGTAGATAAAACATTCAGAGATATCTTATTAGGTAGTATTGCTGGGCTCATTGCTTTATTGGTGATCTTAGGTTGTACATTAGCAGCCCGAAAAGCATCCTAAGTTCTGTGTTGATCCTTCTTAATTTAAGGAGGATCAATTTTTTAGAATTAAACCCATCAAATATAAAATGAAGCAACCACAAAACTTAGCATTAAGCCTGTCTCAATCAGCTCAATTGCAGCGCCAACAGTATCACCAGTAATTCCACCAATTCTTTTGATAAACAAGGCCCTTAAATAAAACAATACAGCAATAAAGCAGATAAAAGTCACTAATCCCAACCATTTAAACACACAAAGTAATGCAATTGTAATGACAAAAATAGTCCATGTAAGTTTCTTTGGAATAAAATCAGTAATTGAACGTCCTAGCCCTTTATCACGAACATAAGCTGTGGTTAGAAATAAAAATAATGGAACACTACGCCCAAGCATTGGAACCAGAATCAAAAATGCATTGAGATGCTGCTCAAGCAGTACATACAGCGCAGCAAACTTGAGTAAACAAACCACAACAAGACTCAGCACACCGATTGGACCACAGTTTGGGTCTTTCATAATTCTGAGTGTACGTTCAGAATCACCAAAACCACCCACCCAAGCATCGGCTGTATCGGCTAAACCATCAAGGTGAAGCCCACCTGTTAGCCATATCCATAACACTAAAATGATGCTGGCAATCAATAAAATTGGCAGCTTGACTAAAATCAGGGATACACCAAACAGAATGAGTCCGATCAATAAGCCTATAAATGGATAAAATAAAATCGCTTGACCATTTTGTTTTGCATTAGGCATTGTTTTTAAGTTAATCGGCAAAACTGTCAAAAATTGCAAGGCAATCCAAAAAGCTGTCATGCAAAAAATCTCTATCAAACAATATTGATGATTTACAGATTATGAAGAAACAAAAATGGGAATAGAACCCTATTCCCAAATTAAAATGATGAATCAACTAGATTATTGAATTTGATAACATTGTTTGAGTTTCAAATAATCATAATAGAAACTGTTGGTACTATATTGTGCATATTTACATGATGATTTAAACAAGGTCTCTTTTTCATTGTAGAGCATTTTTACCAAAGTTGTGCCTTGAGCATTTTGGTAAATATCCCACTGTAAATTCGCAGCCATTGGCGATACTACTTCACCTCTCCACGTACTATTGCTGTAGTTATAGGTTTGACGTAAAGGCAAAGGCTGCATCATGTCATGTAATTCCAAACTAGTCGCCAGTGGAATAATGATTTCTGCATGTGCGAAGCGTAATACCGCGCGGTGGGACTGTTTTTTATCGACAATTGCATCTACTTGCTTAAACAAATCTTGTTTTAGACCTTGAGCAATGTTACTGGTGATAGCATTTGATTCTTGAAAGCTTGGCCCTTTCTCATAAAAATCATTTGCATCGTTAAATTCAGCATAGAATTTTGCAGCATCTACAGGCATATATTGATCAAAATTTACATTTTTTAATTCAAGCTGCATACCACCAGAAATTGAATACAGCTCATAAAGATAAGCAGCGGCATCCACAGCACTTGCAATGGTATTTTTCCCTTTACCTTTTTCTGTAATGGTTTCACCTTTTGGCGATGTCACGGTATAAGTGCCACTATTACTGAAAGTATAACCAGTCGTACCTAATTTTTTGATAAATTCAGGCTTAAAAATTGGGTTAAGTACATTCATTGCAATTTGCTGTGCGCGTGTATCTTTTGCCAAATCATTTAACTTATTTTTTAGATATACATCTTCAGCTTCAAATTTTTGATAGGCTTGACTTGCATCATAGATTGCTTGTTGTTGTGTTGATAATGGTTTAAGCAAATCTTGATCTTTATTCAAGCTATGGAAATAAAGTTTAAAACGATCTACGCCACCATCTTCAATAGATGGAATACTGGTACTGACCAAACTTGTATATGACGTAGGTGTAATTTGATTCTTCAATTGCGGTTGTTGTTGAATCAATTCAGCAGTAAAAAACTTGGCGCTATCAACCGCACGATCTACGCCTGAGCTTTGAACTAAAATAGATTCAGGTTGTGTCGCTGCTGTTTTAAATAGCTCAGGTAGACGCTGTAAAAGACGGTCTGCGATACCTCGATGTTCTTGAATACCAAGCATCGTTTCATTGCCATATCCATACTGGCGAATCCCATCTACGCCGTAACCCAGCAAAATATTTGCTTTCATCATATTTTCTAAATCAGCACCTAGTTTTTCACCTAAAGGTGTTAAAGCATTCTCAGCCTTGGCTTGTTTCCATAAATTATAAAGTGCCAAATCATATTTAATGCTCGATAATCCTCGAGAACCATGACGTGCGACTAACTCTGTAAAAACAGGTTTAAAACCTTGTGGAATCGCTTCGTATTTTTTTAGATCTTGTTGTGGTTGGTATGGTGTTTTGGTTTGATAATATTTTGATGAGGTATTTTGTTCCGGGCTAGACTGTGATTGTTGCTCATTATTATCACATGCTGCCAATAAGATACTTGCACATAACAGACTGCTTTTCAATAATATATTCATAATGAATTTGCTTATCGTTTAAGAAATGACATGTATCATAGGCAGTAGTAATGACATTTCGATTACAATTTTATGGCAGTGTGTGATGATCGAAAAATCTCTTATTACTTATTTATCAATGTTTTTCTTCAAAATACATCTCATCTAATCTTTTAGAGCATTCAAGTTGATAGAGCTTGCCCAGTTCAGCAGGCATTTTTAATAAATCATCTAGATTTTGTTGGCGTGCCAAACAAGTCAACAATTTAATCACCCCACCATGCGTCACAATCAATGCCTTATTCCAGTTGTGTCGCTGCATTTGTACGTAAATTTCATCAAAACCATCTATGACTCGTTGCTTGAAGTGAAGCAAAGACTCTCCTTTTGGAGCATGATATTGCGTTGGAAATTGCCAAAAATTTGCTAATCGCTCAGGTTCAGTTTCATAAATTACTTGGGTGGAAATACCTTCCCAATCGCCAAAATGCATTTCTTTGATATGCTCATTGACCCGCATTGGCAATTCAAGTTGATTTGCCAAATGCTCTGCAAAGCAATGACAGCGCCGCAAAGGTGAACTGATAATCACATCCCAATCCATTGGAGTAGTGATGTACTGCTGAATGGTTGATTGCATTTGCAACCAACCCTGTTCAGTCAAATCATCATCCAAATGCCCACGTAGCGTATGGCTTAAAGTCGTTTCACCATGTCGCAGTAAATCAATCTGCAACTTTATCACCTGTTACAGCAGCTTCAGCAAATGTTGCCATTTGATTATGTAAGACACAGGCAAGCTGAATCATAGATAATGCCGCACTAGCACCACTGCCTTCCCCTAAACGTAAATTCATTGCTAAGATTGGTTGGGCATCCAATTCTTTTAGAACACGCTGATGACCATATTCCGCTGATTGATGTCCAAAAAGCATCCACTCACGGCTTTGTGGTTGAATACGTACTGCACATAAAGCTGCGACCGAACTAATAAAGCCATCGACGATAATAGGTAAACCAATTTGCGCACATCGTAAATAAGCCCCTGTGATTGCAGCGATTTCCAAACCACCTACAGCAGCCAAAATTTTTAATGCATCATTGGCCACATTTGCTCTATGAAGCTTTACTGCTTGATCAATCACTTTTATTTTATGTTGTAATTGCTCAATATTGATTCCTGTTCCTAAACCTGTAACTTGCTGGGCTGATTCGCTCAGCAACAAACAAGCAAGTGCTGAAGCTGAACAGGTATTGCCAATTCCCATTTCACCTGCAATAAAAATATCCGCATCTTTCGCCTTAGCAAGATCGGCGCTATTTTTACCCAGCTCTAACGCTGCTAAACACTCTCGGTTGGTCATCGCAGCTTGCTCTACAAAATTAGCAGTGCCAGCACGAATAGTATGGCATTCAACGCCAACATAATTATAACTATCGCCTACTGTCCCACAATCAATCACTTGTAAATGGGCATGATGATGTTTAGCAATGACACTAATTGCTGCACCACCCGAAGCAAAGTTTTGCAACATTTGACGAGTTACTGCTTGAGGATAGGCTGAAACATTTTCTGCTACAACACCATGATCACCAGCAAAAATAGTAATCCAAGGTTTGTTAATTTTAGGGAAAACTGTTCTTTGTAAAGCAGATAAATTAATCGCAATTTGCTCTAAATCACCTAATGCGCCTGTTGGTTTGGTCAATTGAAGTTGACGTTGCTCAGCTTGTTGTTTTACATCTAGATCAGGTTGCTGTACTGCGGCTAAAAACCATTGCGCTTGTTCAGTCATATTATTTCTCATCTTTTAAAATCATTGGGAAACCTGCCACACAGAACACCACTTTATTTGCTAATTGCCCTAAAGCTTGATGTAAACGTCCCGCTTCATCCACAAATCGACGGCTAATTTCACCCATAGGAACGACACCCAGTCCAGTTTCGTTACTCACTAAAATAATATGTGATTTGAGTTGGGGTAATAGGTTTAAAAATTTGTCTGTTTGCTGCTGTTGTAATTCAGCATGAGCGGATAACAATAAATTGGTGAGCCATAAGGTCAAACAATCCACCAAGATCACTTGATTATCTTGATCTAATTGCAACAGTTGATCCGCAAGAAAAATAGGTTCTTCACACAATTGCCAATCATCAGCACGTTGTTGTTGATGATGCGCAATACGCTGCTGCATTTCAGTATCTAAGGCCTGCGCCGTTGCAATATAAATGACCGATAAACCTGTCTCTTTGGCTGTTTGTTCTGCCAAACGACTTTTACCTGAGCGCGCCCCACCTAAAATTAGTTGCAACATGTCTAACCTAGTTCAATTTGCCGATAAGGATATAGGAATCCTTGTAAAATCTGTGCTTTATAATAACCAAAAGTCAGTTTTTTAACCTCAATATTTATAGTTTTTACCGAAAGTTGTTGCATCCGCTGAAGTACAATATCACTCAGCCAAGCTTCACGATACAAGCCTAAAGTAATATGCGGACAATATTCGAGTGCTGCAATTTCCCCAGATACTTGAGCAAATTGTTGACGAATTAGTTCTAGTACGCCCTGATGATCTTTAATCTGTAGAAACAAAGCACTACTAAAGCTATCGATCTGTATGATTTCAAGCTCAAAAGGTTTGAGCTGTAATGCTTCAATCAGCTTGATCTGCTGCTGTAATTGTTGAATCTGAAAATCGTCATCGTACTGATGAGCTGAAGGTTGTAAGAAACCACAAACAAATAGTGTAATGTGATATTGGCGTTGCTGTATAGCAAGTAATAGATCAGAAAACTGTGTTTGAATTTCATCTAAATATTGAATCAATTCAGGTTGATCAATCTCAATATACCAAAGCCCATAATCTGAACGGCCCTTGTGCCATTCGGGATAATCACGTATTTCGGTCGCAATCAACTGGGTGTCTGCTTCTAATAACACAACTTTAGCATTCTGTTTAAAGTTGTGTTATTCAAACATAAACCTAGATCGAAGTTAAGCTGCTTTACACTATAATCACTAATGCCTAAGCGGTTAGAGGTTTCAATTCCTCAGATTGTTGTGACATGAATACTTCGTCCTTGAGCTCTGTCTGAACCCCTTGATAGAGCTGGTTTAACAAGGCTTTCTTCTGATTTTTAGTAATGTCCATATGTTCGATATTGCTCTGGACATGCTTTACAATCTTAATCTCGTCCAGCCCAAGCATTTTTAGTGCATAGGCATAGCCATAAATTGCACCTTGCATTAACTTCTGATAAGGAAGTTGTTGCTGTACATGAGATTCTAAACTACCTAAAACACGCTCATTCAAATTGAGTTTACTAAGCGGATCACGAGCTACACGTTCACATGGATATTTATAAGCAGATCGACATGAGTTTAAAAAACTCTCAGCCATTCGATCCAATTGCTTTTTTTGATTTGGGATTAAATTAGCTAAACCTAATTTAACCTCATCAACCAGTCTTTCAGCATATTGTCGAACTGCTAAATCAGCCATCGCAATACCAATCGTCTCATACCCATTTAAACTGGCATACCAAGCAAGCATCACATGACAGCCATTCCACAAACGATTTTTAATGATTTGAATCTCAGAAATCTGATCCACCAAAATCATTTGACGCATTTTGCTCAACAATGGGCTGCGATTTTCCACATAAATCGGCATATCCATTTCACTATGGAATAGGATCAGATCCATATTTTGTAAGAATTGCCCTGTTTGAAACTGCCCACGCATGTCTTCTAAACAATGGGTAATCTGCTGTTCTTGCTTTACAGTCAGAGCAGTTTCCTCTGAAAGTTCAATCGTTTCTGGATTGAGATCATTTTGATATTGTTTGAACAGATTATGCTTAATATTGAGCTGACGATATAAGGCCTGATCCGTCAGTTTTGACACCATTCGATTGACCACGGTATCGCAAAAATAATGTTCACTTAAAATATGTTCTGCAATATCTTCATTCGTCATGGAAAGTAAGGCTTCACGGATGTGTTTCAAGACCAAATACTTTGCACACACTTTATTGAGAATAATCAAAAAGGTAATGGGCTCATTATTGTCCGCATCTGCTGACATAAAACGGGCGAATAGTCCCTTCGCAATCGTTTTCGCCTCGGACTCAATCGCTTGTTCTGGTAAACACAGTGCAATCAGGCTAGATTGCATATACATCTCTAACATCTGCTGTTCATTGTCAGCATCAATCACAGTCAGATTATCAATACGCTCATCATAACAAGACTGACCATATCGAATACTATAGCTACCAAAACTGTTCACTGATTCTAAATATAAGCGATTTCGGGTTGATGCCAGAATGCGTTTTGGGCGTGTGTAACCATCCCAATAGGACAAAATCTGTGCCACATATCCCCCACCAATAGCACCAAAGCCATGAATCCCAACAGTCAACTGATTGACACTTTGCGGAAATAATTCTTGTAATTGTGGCATACCTATTTCAGGGATATATTGATCCAAAGCATTCAGGCACTCATACATGTCCTGATAGTAAAAATTTGCTTTAGAAAGCATCTGATCATTGGGTTCTTTAATATCTTTGAATAAAATCGTGATTCCGCCTGCATCATAGGCTGAACAAATACCATTCTCCGAGTCTTCAAACATTAAACATTGTTGCGGTTGTAGATTGAGTTTCTGTGCGGCTTTTAAAAAGATTTCTGGATGCGGTTTACCTTTTTCAACTTCATCCCCACAAACCAACAAATCAAAAAATTTATAAACATTGGCATTAATTAGATATTCTTCTGCAATCGCACGACGACTGGAAGTCGCAACTGCCATTTTTAAACCTGATTTTCTTAAGCGTTCCAGAACTTGAATCAGTCCTTTTTTAATCGGTACACCATTTTTTCGCACAGACTCTAATTCAACCGCATCTGCACGTTTACGAATGGCAGTATAAGGAACATCTGTACCATAAAACTTTTGTGCTAACTGCTCCGATGCTTTGGCACTTAAGCCGAGACACTGCATCAAATATTCATCTGAAAATTCCTGTCCAATCAGCTCTTTTGATGCCTGTTTCAATGTCTGGAAGCGTAAATGCTCGGTATCAAACATTGTTCCATCAATATCAAAAATTGCCCCCTGAACAGGATAATCATGAAAAATCAGCATTGTTACTCCTCTGTTTTGTTATACTTTTTATAGAGTAACTAAAAAATAGGCTTAAAATTCAAATAGTAAACAAATGAAACAAATCTGATTAAAAAATAAACATAAAGACGACTCATAACAGCAATATATGACTGAAACAGTCGGAATACTTGCATTATGAGAAAAAAGATGAGTTGTTTTTAACCAAAATCCCTTTTATTCATCAAGTAGCAATGCAGTTTCAGCTTCTTTTCGAATCAACATCCAACTAAAATAAAGGCCAATCGATAGGGTTAAGAACAGTAATAAATAGAATGGGAAATGGGTATTAAAACGGTACAAAAATGTACTGAGTAAGGGGCCAACAATTAAACCTAATGCCTGTATCGCCGTACAAAAACTTGCCATTTTAACCTGTGATTGCTGAGATACCGCTTGGGCAGCGCCTGTAGTAAATGCAGGTAATAAGCACGCCATAGAAATACCATAAAAAATATAACTGGCCTGAAACACAAAAATTGTAGGTGTGTAGAGTGAAAGTAATAGACCAAAACACATGGTGACTAAACCAATAATCACCAAACTGTTTAATTTGAGTTTAAACACTTTCACGATTAAAAGTTGGGTCAGCACCAAACAGACCTCGACAACCAACATGCATTGAGAAAAATAAACTGCACTCTGTTGGCTACTGAGATAAAACTTATCCTGAATATAAAAACCTGCCGTCATATTTAAAGTCACAATTGCAACATAAGTGACAAAACCTAGAGTTAACCAGATCAGACTTTGCTTCAGAATTGGCTCATTCACTCGTGCATTATCTTTATCTTGTTGCGGATTGAATGACTCAGCCTGAACTTGCGGACTTTTACTAAACAGGATGCAGAGTGCAATACTGACTAAGCCAAGTAAAGCCACAGCAATCCACATTGGGAAAAGTAAACCACCAAACAATAAAACTGAGGTTGCAAACGGGCCGATAATCATCCCAAAACTATTCATCGCACCAAACATAGCCATTTGCTTGCTACGATCAGCAGCTTCACTCGCATGTGTCATTACATAACTTTGCAGGCCAATTTGCGGTAAAGCCATAAAAATACCTGTAGAAGCACGACTCAATACCAGTAAGATAAAAATCAATAACGTGGGTAAAATCGCTTGTGTTCCAAAATACAGAATCAAGGTGAAAATAGCCCAAGTAAAGGTCATTCCCCAAAAACCATAATTGACGAGTTGGTTGGGAGATAGCTGACTTTTCTTTTTCGCAATCCAGATCGATGCAATCGCCATACAGATTGCCCCTGCTGAAACAATCACACCACCTTGGAATTCAGATAAATGTAATTGTCGTGTCAATGGAGCAAGTAAAGGGAGAATCATGGAAAAACAAGTTCCATTGATCAAAGCAGCTAGCGCTAAAAACTTTAAATTATTGTTCATCATGAAATTCATCAAAAGAAAAGGCATCTAACAGATGCCTTTTTGATTAGATTAGTATTTGAGGGTATAACTCAAACCATAAGTACGACCTTGTGCAGCTAGACTAGAAATATCGCCATACACGGTCGAAACTGCTTGGCTATATACAGACTTATAATCAGTATTCCAAACGTTATAAACACCAAATCCTAATGTACCCGGACCGGCTTTCGCATTGGCAATCACATCCATCACTGCAAAACCTTTAATTTCTGCTGGTGGTCGGCTTCCATACTCAATTGCATCTTTACGCGCTTTATCTGTACCGCCAACTGCAAGAGTTTGAACGCGTAAACCTAGACCATCATTAAATTGCCAATCTGAATAGAGAGTCCCTTTTAAGGGTGCAACACGAATCGCATCTAACTCTTGCCATTTACCACTGGTATTTTTAAATTGACCACGTGTATAAGCCAAAGTACCACCGACATTCCATGCATCGGTAACAGCATACTTCACATTACCTTCTAGGCCATAAACACGTTCATCGGTATCAATCACTTCGATTGCAAAGTTTGGTGGACCAAATTTCAAAGATTTATCCGACTTGTTATAGAACGCCGTAAGCCCTGTGGTTAACGCATTGTCTTGTAGACGCCAACCTAGCTCAAAACTATTCACTTTAATTGGATCAATGGTTTGATTGCTTACAACAAAGTTTGCTGGAACGTCTCTGAGCATACGTTGTACGTCTGGTAAGTTTGCACCTTGAGAGAAATTGGCAAAGACTTGTTGAGCATCTGTTAAATGATAAACTGCGCCTAAGTTAAATAAAGTTGCATCATGCTTGACCGAACTACCATTTAAAGTTTTAGGACTATATCCTGAGACGAAGTCTGCAACCATCGCTTCAGAATAAGGAACAGAATCCTGTACTTGGCTATCAATACTCTCATGACGAACACCCGCCTGTAAATTTAAGCGCTCAGTGACTTCAAATTGGCTCTGTAAGAAGAAACCGAGTTTCTCAGTATCTACATCTGGACCAAAACCATAATTATTTAATGGTTTGAATTTCAAACCATTACTACTAATAAATGTATTCAAATCATATAACTGGGCTGTTGCTTTTCCTTTTTCCTTATCAAAATCCATTCCATACGTTAAATGTAAAGCTCGCTCTGCAAGATCCAGTTTACTCTGTAACGCTAACCTTGCACCAAATACATCAATATCCGTCTCAGACTGGGTAACAATATATGTTCCTCCACCTGGAATGGATGCATGTGCCAAAGTATTTGCACTCGTATAGAATCTACCTTTTTCAGTTCGATAGTAAGCCTCCGCATTTAAAGTCTGACCAAAGAAATCTTGGTTTTCATATTGTGCATTGACTGCTGCACGTTTCGTTCTTGGCTGAGTATTAAGTTCCAAACCTTTGACTGCTTTCTGGCTTGGTTTTGCACCTTTAACCAATAAAACAGCTAAACCTGGTCCATAATCTGCACCATAGTCACTGTCTTGTTCATCATTATAATATTGCGCACCAACGCTAATACTTTGCTTGTCAGCAAACTGCCAACCTAAACGCCCATTAACATCGATAGTTTCCGTATCTTGACGATCCGTTTGTGCGACTTCAGGTCCAATTCGGTCACCGTGGCTGTCTTGAATCTCACCGCGTTTGGTATAGCTTGCTCCTAAGAAACCATTCCAATCGCCTTGTTTAAACGCAGCGGATTGATATGCTTCATAAGCCAAAGCATCACTTTTAAAGTTATCGCCTGACGTTACACCGAGTTTGGATTCAAAATGAACCCCATAGGTCGACCCTTTTTTAGTAATGATATTGATGATACCGCCTGTTGCACCAGAACCATAAATACTACTTGCACCAGAGACCACTTCAACACGCTCAATCATATCAGGGCTAATACTATTTAATTGACGTGAACTATCACGCGAACCCGTTTGTGGTACACCATCAATCATATATTGGACTGTACGGCCACGCATGGTCATTCCATAGTTACTGGTAGTACCAGAACTTGGTGTTAGCGATGGAACTAATAAACCTAAAATATCTGCTGTACTTTTACCCGCAGCGGCTTGTTTTGCAATATCTTCTTGTTCAATGCGATACACCGTACCTGCAATTTCAGCAATACTTTGTGCTGAACGCGATGCTGTCAGTACAATAGGTGCAAGTTGGGTTGGTTTCTGACTTGTTACAGCAGCAGTCGTTTGAACAGATGCATCTGTTTCAACTGTTTGAGCATATAGCTGATTACTGATTGCTAAGCTTAACAGCGTTAATGATGTCGAAAGTGAACGTACTTTCATAAATTACCCCTAGGTGAGTTGTTCCGTTTGTTTTGCTTTGTGGATTAACACTTGGCTGAGCAAGACGCTCAACACAGATGCTGCTGCGAGAATGAGGTAGAAATTTCCATAACCAAATGCTTTGGCCAAGAAACCAGACATTGCACCGCCAATGAAATAAACCAGAAGTTCAAAACAGACCAAAATGGTAAAGTCTGTTCCAGCTTGTTCCTGAGAGCTGGTATGCATGAAGTGCGCATATAAAGCAGTCATTGCGACGTAACGAATCGCCAAAATAACCACAACAAATAGCCCCAATAACATTTGCCACTGATTAAACCAGCTGAATAAGACCGCGATGCCCAGTAAGGCATACACCAAACTGCGTGCCCAACCAGCCCAAATCAGTAATTGTGTTGCTGCAATTTTTTTTAACAGGAATGCGGCTGTTACTGCTGCCAATAAACCAATGCCCGCGCCAATCACAGACATTAGTACACCAATCTCTGCCAATGACCATTTTTGATCAATCAACATCGGATTCAGCATGGCCATTGCTGGCGCTTCGACTACGCGATAATAGACAATCAAAGCCAAGGCCCAAAGCATCTCAGGGCGCTTAAAGGCTCGAATCAGACTCGGTGCTTGCTTTGCAATTTTTTCAGTATTGGTTTTTTCTTTGATTTGAAACACTGCAAGCATGGTCAGTGCTGTCATTGCAGCTAAACAAATCAGCGCGGTTTGCCAACCATACAATTGATACAGCCACAAAGTTGCAGCACCACCAATCATACTGCCCAGTGCCACACCAATACTTTGTGCCATACTGCCTAGGCGATATTCGGATTCAGAAAAGGTTTCAACGGTATAACCATCTATCGCAATATCTTGGGTTGCGGCAAAGGTTGAAATCCATAGACCGACAATGACAAAGATACTTAGACCGTAATCGAATTGTGTCAAAGCTAAGGCAACGACACCGAATACCAAGGCAATTTGAGTGAATAAAAGCCAAGTTTTACGTTTACCAAGTGCCTTAAAATAAAAACGATCAATTAAGGGCGCCCAAAAAAACTTAAAGGCCCATGGGATATACAGTAGCGACAACATGCCAATCCAACGCAGATCGACCCCTTGATGACGTAGAATCGCAGGTAAGGCAACATTGTAAAAGTACAGTGGCAATGCATGTGCAAGGTACAACACCACCACCACAGTTAAACTCAGTGCAGAAACTGTTTTGATTGGAAAATCTTGGTCAGGTTTTATGTGTTGATTCATAAGTACCTCTGCATCGCCCATTGCACGGCATCGGTCTTTTCTAAACTGACAAAATAAGGAACATGCCAGGCTTTTTGCAAAGCTGGCGTGTCTAATCGAATACGATCTGCCTCATCTTGGGCAATGCGAGCAAGGCCTAAACAATATTGATAAAAATCTTGTTTATATTGTTTGTACCATTTCCCCTGAATGACCCGATATTCTTCAGGAAATTCAGTATTTACATCGGTTTGTATGATCAACACGAAATTTTGCTTATGTTCGAAATAGTGCTGAATCCGTGCTAACCATTGTTCAAATTCTGCAACAGAGACATTCGCCGCAAAGCGCATGTCTAAGATATGCATTTCATTGATATATAAGCTCATGTAACACTCAGAAGTTTGGCTGGCTGATCTGCTAGCTGTTGTTGTGATGTTTGGTAATATTCACCAAACTTGTTATAGAAAGTTTCTCTAAAGCAGTGGTACAACATCGCTGTTTTTTCAGGCATCGGTATTAAACGTTGGCTTTCATAACAAAGCTCTACCACCACTGCTGCATAAGGTTTAACGGTATGATCTGGCTCACCCACAATTTTTTTCGCTTGTGAATGTTCAAAAATATAGAAGCTGAGCAAACGAATGGCTGGATGTAAAAGACCTTACTAAACAATGACTTACCACCAAAAAGTAAATGCCAACCTAAATCATTGTCATCACCTTCGTAATAACGACCTAAACGATCACGCTTACCTTCATAGATCTCGGTATAACCCACATCTTTGCTATCCACACCCACAATCAATAAACGTTGATGGTCATCTGCCAGCATCTTGTCGAAGTAAACCTGTAAATCCAGTTCTGACTTATTCAATTGCCACTGTGGAATAACATGTGGCTCATGCATCCATTGATGTAGCAAAGGAATATCTTGTGGGTATTGCACTTGGCGTAAGTAGTATTGTGTGCCATCTTCGTGGTATTCAAAATAATCTGGTAATTGCTGAGAAATAGTTTTCATATCGAACCTTAAACCTTGGCTAAACGCTTGTTGTTGCAGACTTTGCTGATTTTTATTAAGCAAGTGACCTTTGCCAGTTTCTTGCGTATATGCGTTGACGAAGTGTTGTATCGCCAACCGATTGGCAAGTGATTGCATCTGTCGGTATCCTCTTATAAAGAGAGAGTTAATTTTTTTCGAATGTTTTGAGCTCTAAACAAACCTTATTACAATGGCATTCATCGTAATTGCTATTATTAATGATAATAATTATCATTAATAATAGCAATTATAAAATAACTTAGCCTTTTGAACTTAATACTTTGTTTTTTATTGTGAAAAATTAATTTAGATCAAGAAAAATACAAAAGATAATAATTCTCATTATTAAATATTTTAATTATGATTCATTCTTTTATTGTTTTTATAAATCAAATAAAAAGGGCTTTATGTTTTAAAGCCCTTTTAAATATATTAACAATCTAAAACATCTGAAAATGTAGCTTCCAGTAACCTAGCTAGATCAATTGGGTTAAGACCAATGTCCAACCCCCTTTTTCCACCACTTACATAGATCTTATTTAATGATTTCGCTGTTTCATCTATTACAGTTTTGAGTCGTTTTTTCTGCCCTAGAGGACTAATTCCACCTACTAAATAACCAGTTAAACGTTCAGCATCTTTTGGATTGGCCATTTGTAACTTCTTACACCCTATTGCTGATGCAACTTTTTTTAAATTTAATTGATAATTCACTGGCAAAACTGCGATGAAATAATTTTTTTCATCGGTGACCATTAGCGTTTTGAATACTTCATCTACATTTAGATTGAGTTTTTCTGCGGCTTCTAAGCCAAAACTTTTTGCATTTACATCATGTTCATATTCATGAATTGTGAATGCTATTTTATTTTTTTCTAATAACTTACAAGCTGGAGTCATTTTTTTTCAGTTCTTTGCTTTAGTGATTAAAGTAGTATAAGTGTAGCATTTAAAAATTAAGGATTAAATTTACTTAGGCTATTTTTGAGATAAATCTATTCTTGATAAACACTCAATTAACCACATATATTTGCTAATAGTAAACAGAATGAGCTCAAGCAACGATGAGTTATAAACATAATAATTTGATGGCAATGCGTCAGAATTATTGGGATGATGAGTCATCTACTACTGTGCAAGAAGAGAAAATTTTTCTTCGGAATACTTTGATTGAAGAAGGTATTTTTAAAAATGCGACTTTAGACGACACCAAGTATTTTTTCTTTACATTACCCAGTATCATTATTGTGAAAGCTCATGCTTTAGGCTTTCATCATAGTCATGTAAAGCGTATGTTGATTGCTCATATTCATACTAATCGTGCTGCTTTAATGAGAAAATCTAATCTAAAAATTCAGTTTAGGATTTAGGACATCTGTATACGAAAGCCAAATTTGAAAGTTAAATTTTACTTAGGCTATTCTGATTTATTGACCTAATTCACAAATTTAGACTGACAATTCAAGAGATTGAACTATTTTAATACGTTCAAAAGCTGTAATATCCGCTACAATTTAAGTCTCGGCTTTCAACCCTCCGATTTCAGCATAGGATTTTTCTTTCATGTCAGATCAGAACGATAAGCTTAAGAATCTAAAAACCTCCTCTGTAGATCGTCGCTTATCTATTGCAAAAGCCTCTTTACTCGCTGGAACACGTTGGGCGACTGCTAGCGCTACTTCAATTTTTTCTAGTGAAGAAGAAAAAGAGAAAAAGCGTAAAAAAGCCATGGCTGAACAAGCTCATTATTTAGTTTCTGAAATAGGAAAACTAAAAGGATCAATCGTAAAGATTGGTCAAATGATGGCTTTATACGGCGAACATTTCTTACCTGAAGAAATTACACAAGCATTAAATACACTGAACAATCAAACTGTCGCACTAGCTTGGCCTGCAATCAAAGCGCATTTGCAAGAACAGTTAGGTTCAAAATTAGATGAACTCACGATTGATCATGAACCAATCGGTACAGCCTCACTTGCTCAAGTTCATCGTGCGACACGTAAATCAGATGGTTTGGAGCTAGTCTTAAAGATTCAATATCCAGGTGTCGCTGAAGCAATTGATTCAGACATGAACCTTTTCAGGAACATGTTAAAACTCACGCGTATGGTGCCGCAAACACGTGAATTTGATCAGTGGTTTGATGAAGTTCGTGAAATGATGCATCGAGAAGTCGACTATGACATCGAAGCCGCGACAACTCGCCGCTTTGCTGCACGCCTCAAAGATGATCCTCGTTATATCGTTCCTGAAATTGTCGATGAATTTTGCGCTAAAAAAGTGTTGTGCATGACCTTTGAACGTGGTGTGCCTGTAAATAGCCCTGTCATGCTCTCCCTCCCCCAAGAACGTCGTAACCAATTAGGCGAAGCTTCTTTGGAAATTGCAGTACGTGAGCTGTTTGAATGGGGCGAAATGCAAACCGATCCGAACTTCGGTAATTATCTTGTTCGTTTGGGTAACGGCGATGATGTAAAGGACAAAATCGTTCTCCTCGACTTTGGTGCAATTCGTCAGTTCGATGAGAATTTGCTCACTGTTGCACGTAACCTGATCCATGCTGGTTATAACCATAACAAAGATGAAATGGTTAAAGCGATGACAGGCTACGAGTTCTTTGATGCAATGCCTGAAAGTATCAAACCAGGTATGGCAGATGTGTTCCTTATCGCCACAGAAGCATTTAGCTGTCCAGCTAACAATCCTGACATGCCAGCAGGTGTAATGGATGAGCAAGATCGCTACGATTGGAAGAAAAGCCAATTGCATAGCCGTGTCATGCAACAGGCAGCACAGTCTATGGCATCGCGCTATTTCTCGGTTCCACCAAAAGAATTTATGTTTATTAGCCGTAAGTTTATTGGTGCATATACGTTTATGACCGTGATCGAAGCAAAGACCAATGTACGAAAAATGATTCGTCAGTTTGCATAAGCACTATATCTAAAGTCATTTTGACCAATCTGATTTGTCAGTTTGGTCAATTTTTTTAAAAATTTATTTTTCTGATATTTTTTTTATTCATTTAAAAACAATAAGATAAAATCTATATACGAATCATTTTACCCTTTATCTTTCTTAATTTAGCACGTCAAACAAGACATAGTTTTTTTGACTAGAGCATGTCAGCATAATTTTACAACCATCCTCTAGGATAAAATCATGTCGAATATGATGAATAAAGCTCAAGGCTTTGGGCTATCTTTGATCACTAAAATCGCAGGAAGCGAAGTATTAGATCAACTCAAATTAAGAAAATTTGTAGAGAAATCATTATATCAAGGATCAAAAACAGGTTTTAAAGTACTGAATAAAACACAAAAAGCTTTTAAACCACAAGCAATTGATAAGCAACGCCTCCCGAATCAAGTTAATAAAAATTTGTTTGATCTCAGTCTGACTGAAGAACAGCAAATGACGGTTGATGCAATGTCTCAATTCGCTGAAGAAGTTTTATATGCTTTAGCGCATGACGCTGATCATCAAGCACAATTCCCAGAACAACTTTGGCAACATTTGGTCGACTTAGGTTTGAACTACTATGCGTTACCTGAAGCATCAGGTGGTGTTGCCGCTGAACAAAATATTGTCAGTAATATACTAATCGCTGAAAGTTTGGCAAAAGGTGATTTCAGTTTAACAGCAGGTCTGCTCAGCACATTTAGCGTTATTAATGCAATTACCCGTTGGGGTTCAACACAAGTTCAATCGATGTATTTGCCTGTGTTTGCTGAGGATAATGACGTTACCGCAACATTTGCATTTCAAGAAGCGACTCCTGCATTTAATCCATATCAGTTAAAAACCAAAGCAACTGAACAAAATGGACAAATGACCATTACAGGTGAAAAGACGTTGGTAATTTTGGGTGATACAGCCGATGTATTCCTTGTCAGTGCCGAGTTTAACGGTCAACCTGATATTTTTGTTGTACAGTCAAATGAAACGATTGCAATCAAAGCTAATCCAGCAATGGGATTAAAAGCAACTGAAACAGCAACACTCCATTTCAATCAAACACCAGCTTTACGCTTAGGCGATACTGATTTTGATTACACTGCATTTGTCGACCTTGGAAACTTAATGTGGTGCGCCATGGCGATTGGTACAGGAGAAGCAATCAAAGCTTACTGTATTAAATATGCCAATGAACGTACTGCTTTTGGCGAACCCATCTCGCATCGTCAAAGTGTTGCTTTCATGATTGCGGATATGGCCATTGAAATTGATGCTATGCGTATGTTGGTTTTAAATGCAGCGAGCTTAGCTGAAGCGGGTCAACCATTTCATCGTGAAGCTTACCTTGCGCGTTTACTTTGTGCTGAAAAATCTATGAAAATTGGTACAGATGGTGTTCAAATCTTAGGTGGTCATGGTTTTACTAAAGAGCATCCTGTTGAACGTTGGTATCGTGATCTACGCGCAACCGCTATCTTACATTCTGGCTTACATGCGTAATTTTGGAGAATAATAATGAACTTACAAAATCCGAAAAAATTTAAAATGTTGGTTGATCAGGCACATGAAACTGCAATCAATGTTTTGCGTCCAATCTCACGCAAATATGATAAAGCTGAACATGCCTATCCAAAAGAACTCGATATGCTCGCTGCCCTATTGGATGGTATGAATGAAAGTGGCGAAGGTGTGGGTGCTGCCAATGCGAGTAAACGAGGGACAGCGAACCCAGATGCCATTGTGAATGGCGGTAACATGTCTGCGGCACTTGGTATTATTGAAATGTGTTATGGTGATACAGGCTTACTGCTCAGTATGCCACGTCAAGGCTTAGGCAACTCTGCCATTGCAGCAGTTGCCAATGATGAACAACTTGAACGTTTCAAAGGGACTTGGGCTGCTATGGCGATTACTGAACCTGGTTGTGGTTCAGACTCAGCGGCTATTCGTACAACAGCAACCAAAGATGGTGATGATTACATCTTAAATGGAGAAAAAATCTTTGTCACTTCTGGTGAACGTGCTGACTCAGTTGTAGTTTGGGCAACCCTAGATAAAAAGCTGGGTCGTGCTGCGATTAAATCTTTCGTTGTACCTAAAGGTACAGTAGGTATGAAAGTTGAACGTCTGGAACACAAGCTCGGGATTAAAGCCTCAGATACGGCGGTGATTAGCTTTACGGACTGCCGTGTACCTGCTGCAAATTTATTGGGTAATCCAGAAATTGATGTTGCTAAAGGTTTTGCTGGTGTTATGGAAACTTTTGATAACACTCGTCCACTTGTTGCAGCTATGGCGGTTGGTTGTGCCAAAGCTTCATTGGAGCGTATCAAGGAAATTTTCAAAGACCAGCTTGATCCTGACTACAAAACACCATATTTACAAACCTCAAATTTAGCCGCACAGATTTACCGTATGGAAGCTGAGTGGGAAGCTGCTCGCCTACTTATGATTAAAGCCACATGGATGGCTGACAATAAAAAGCCCAACTCTAAAGAAGCTTCGATTGCCAAAGCCAAAGCTGGACGTGTTGGTAATGAAATTACGCTCAAATGCGTCGAATTAGCTGCAAGCGTGGGCTATGGTGAAGATGAGTTATTAGAAAAATGGGCACGTGACTCAAAAATCCTTGATATTTTTGAAGGTACACAACAGATTCAACAGCTCATTATTGCTCGTCGTGAATTGGGTAAATCTTCGAGTGAATTGAAATAAATACCCATTTTAAACAAAAAATTTAAAAAGGACGTTATTTACGTCCTTTTTATTTCCATATAGCGCGCGCTATCGCATCGTCACAAACTCTTCCGCAGATGTTGGATGAATCGCAACGGTATTATCAAAATCTTTTTTCGTCGCTCCCATTTTTAAAGCAACCGCAAAACCTTGCAGAATCTCATCCATGCCAAAACCGATACCGTGAATACCGACAATTTTTTCATTTTCACCCACACAGACTAACTTCATTTTGGTCGGCTGACGATGTTGCGTAATGGCGCTATACATCGCAGTAAATGATGAATTATAAACTTTCACAACTTGCTGACCATATTTATCAATCGCTTCTTGCTCAGTTATCCCTACTGTTCCAATCGGAGGATGACTAAACACAACCGTTGGAATATTATCGTAATCTAAATGCTCATCTGGCTTATGATTGAATAATCGCTCAGACAATTTACGACCTGCTGCAACTGCGACAGGTGTCAGCTCCATTTTCCCTGTGATATCTCCCACCGCATAAATGCCTGTTTGGGATGTATTCTGGAATTTATCGACTTGAATATATCCTCGATCATCGAGCTGTATATTGGCTTTTTCTAAATTCAAGCTCGCCGTATTTGGCTCACGGCCTGTTGCCCAAATCAAGCAATCGACAGTATGACTTTCGCCACTTTCTAAATGTAATACGACAGAGCCATCGGCATTCTTGGTGATTTTTTTAGGAACAGCTTGTGTATGTATAGTAATTCCATCTGTTTGCATCACTTCAACCAAAGTTTCACTTAAGAAAGAGTCAAAACGTCGAACAGGTAGATCTTTACGGATAAATAATCCAACTTGTGAACCTAAAGAATTAAGTACCCCAGCCAATTCAACTGCAATATAACCCGAACCAATCACAGCAGTAGTTTTAGGTAAAGCCGTTAGTTCAAAGAAACCATTCGAATCAATGCCATATTCAACACCATCAATATCAGGCAATGATGGCTGTGTCCCCGTTGCAATCAGGATATGATCTGCTGTGAATTTCTCACCGTTGACTTCGATAGTATTTTTATCAATAAAATGAGCTGCACCATGGATTAAATCAACTTTATTTTTGCTTAGGCTATTTTGATAGGACTGATGAATACGTTCTATATAAGCTTGACGATTTTTGACCAGTGTCTGCCAATCGAAAGATTCAACTTTACTGTTAAAGCCATAATCAGGACCATATTTTTGAATTGATTCAGCAATATGTGCCGCATACCACATAACTTTTTTAGGCACACAGCCGACATTGACGCAGGTTCCACCAATTTCAGCCTTTTCAATCAAGGCGCATTTCTTCCCATACATCGCAGCACGGTTAACTGATGCAATTCCACCACTACCACCACCAATCGCAATATAATCATAATGTTTTGTCATCATCGCCTCATGCTGTAATTACACAATTATTTTTAAGTACTCTTTATAAATATACAGCAACATGATGCAAAAACTTTTGTTTTTTAAATTTTTAATACAAGAAAAAAGCACTGACCATGAATGATCAATGCTTCTGCTTTGGGAAAGTTTTAAGTTATTCGGCTGCCACGGCTTCAACTGAAGTTTCAACTAAAGATTGATCCAAGACACCAAATTTCTTAAATAGTTTTGCACGACGTTTTGGATAGATATTGGCTTTATTCAAATCACCTTTGTAGTGATCAAATACACGCTTATCCATCATTTTTGACCATAGTGGTGGAATTAATGCTGGTAATAGCATTGTTGCATAACCACTAGGTAATTCTGGTGCTTCATCAAAATGGCGCAGTGCTTGGAATGGACGTGTCGGATAGGCATGATGATCTGAATGACGCTGTAATTGATACAAGAATAAGTTGGTCACAATATTGTTATTGTTCCAGCTATGCTCTGGCATCGTACGTTCATATTTACCATTCTTATCTTTTTGACGTTTTAAACCATAATGTTCAATATAATTAATGATTTCAAACAAGCTAATACCGTAAAAAGCTTGAGTCGCTAAGTAAGGAATTACACCTTTACCGAATAATCCGATCATTGAACCATGAAAGGCAGCACTCATTCCCCAGCCTTGCAATAATTCATTTTCAGTTGACCAGAATTCTTTACCTTTACGTTTCAAACGATTAGTTTCAATGTCAACAGCAGATTTAAAAGAACCAATGACAGTACGGGGCCAGAACTCATAGAATGTTTCACCCATCTGGGAAGATGCTGGATCTTCTGGTGTCGCAGCACGTTTATGGTGACCATATGGATGCTCTACACGGAAATGGTTATATCCAGTAGGCACAAGTGCCAAATGCGACAGAATATGGTCTATACGGTCATGCTTATGGCTGAGTTCATGTGCGGTATTAATCGCAATACCATTCACTGCACCCATTGAAATACCCAATAGGATTTTATCGATAAACGAAGTATCTTTACGGCTAGATAAATAACATGCGTAAAAATTAGCTGCATATTGTAATGGAAGAAAGCTTTTCACTAAGCGTGAATAATACGGATCTTTTTCAAGTAGTTTAATATCTTCATCAGTTGGGTTATTTGCGTCTTTTCCAATCAATGCGTCAATTGCTGGAATAACGATGTGCAAAACAATTGGCCCGCCTAATGCAAAGATTTTTTTCAGTGGACGAGGTGCAAATTGATAACCTGCTAAAATGCCAATTCCAATTGCAGGTAAAGCTGGGCTAATTGCCCATAAATAACGTTTACGATCCAATTCAGTTTTCGATTTTGAAATGCTTACTGGCGTAAGTTCTTGCTCAACATTTACTGGTGCATTCATCATCTTATCCATGTCTTTGTATATATGTATATTTTGATGAATTATGAATTTCATGACAGTTGCAAGCGTCCAAAAAACCTATGTCAAAGTCTTTGGCATCATCACCCCTGTTTTTGTCCTATAAACACATATTGAGTTATTACAGTAGCTCTCTATAATTTAAAATGAATACATAATTTAAAAATCATATGGATGCTTTAAGTAAAATATTTGCTGATATACATTTAAATCACACTGAATATATCTACTTGAAAACTCAGGGAGAATGGAGTTTTATCTGTCAGGATCAAACCGCCCTGATTGTTTATATTGTTTTAGTTGGTTCAGTTTTCATTCAAATTGATTCACAAAATAGTTTAACTGCTCATGCTGGTGAAATTGTCCTAATTCCTTCTGGAACAGCACATACGGGTGCCGATAACTCCATCACAAAGCTTGTGAATGCAGTCGATATTTCAAAATTGTTTAATGGACATAAGAATGATGCTGTTGAATTTGGCACTGAATCAGCAGAAAAGAACCTGATTTTAGCGGTACGCTGCCAAATTGACACCATCATGGCACGTCCATTTATTCAAGCGTTACCTTCAATCATTCATATTCAACACGGAGAAAATACAGCACCTGAATGGTTACAAATTGGTTTACACTTTTTAGCATTAGAGACACAAAATATTCAGGCTGGCAGAGATATTATTATTGACCATCTGGTGAATATCTTACTCATCAAGTGTATTCGGGATCATATCCAGCAAATCTCAAATCAACATGGATGGCTAAGCGCTTTAAATCATCCTGAGCTCAGCAATAGCCTTGCTGCAATTCATAACCATCCTGAAGATGCATGGACAGTTGAAACCCTTGCAGAACAATGCTGCATGTCGCGTTCAAAATTTGCAAGTTTATTTCATGAGGTGATCGGAGAATCTCCCTTGGCTTATCTACAACAACATCGTATGCGCTTAGCGAGCCAATATTTACGTAAAAGTAATTACTCCATTCATCTGATTGCAAACAAAGTGGGCTATTCTTCTGAAACAGCATTTAGCCAAGCATTCAAACGAACTTTTGAAGTATCACCCAAGCAATATCGACAACAATTCATCGAAGCAGAAAATTAGAATATAAAAAAAGACACCTCGGTGTCTTTTTTTATTTCTGTAAATTTTAACGGACAATACCGCGTGTAGACTTTTCGAGTGAATCAATAAACAATTGTGCTTCAGGCGTCTTCGTCAGTATGTCGCTACGAATCTGTTCAATCGCTTGCTCAGTGGTTAAACCAGCCTTATAAATCAGCTTATATGCTTCTCTTAAACCCTGAATCGTGTCTCGAGTCCAACCCTTACGTCGCATGCCTTCAATATTCATACCATATGCATGTGCAGGATTACCAGATGCCATCACGTAAGCAGGAACGTCCTTAAGAATTAAAGCTGCTCCACCAATCATGCTATATGAATCAATACGACAGAACTGATGAATACCCGCATTACCGCCTACAATAACATGATTGCCGACATGGACATGACCTGCAACGCCTACATTATTGGCAAAAATATTGTGATCACCAATTACACAGTCATGCGCAATATGGGTATTCACCATGAATAAGTTATGACTGCCAATTTTTGTTATTGCGTTATCCTGAACGGTACCTCTATGCAAAGTACAATGTTCACGAATAAAGTTATTATCCCCAATCTCTAGCCATGTTTCTTCACCTTGATACTTTAAATCTTGGCAAATTTCACCGACACTCGAAAACTGAAAAATATCATTATTTTTTCCAATTTTCGTAAAACCGCCAATTACCACATGTGAACGTAATTTAGTCCCAGTATCAATCGTTACATTTGGACCAACAATACAATACGGTCCAATTTGTACATCAGATGCAATTTCTGCAGATGGGTCAATAATTGCGGTTGGGTGAATTAGTTTTTGACTACTCATGTCTGCTCAATTTTTTGGTGGGAAATCATGATCTCGGCTGTTGCAGCGACAATACCGTCGACACTAGCCTTGCAATTGTACTTGTAAATGCCACGTTTTTGCATCACTAGTTCTGATTTTAAGACAAGCTGGTCACCAGCAACAACTTGTTTCTTAAATCTTACTTTTTCTGCGCCAGCAAATAAGAACAATGATCCTTCTTTTGGCTTTTGATTTGTCAAAACAAAACCCAATATACCTGAGACCTGAGCAAGCGCTTCAATAATCAACACACCCGGCATAATCGGGTATGTCGGGAAATGACCTTGCAAAAACTCTTCATTAATAGAGACATTTTTATAGCCGACAATACTATTCTCAGTTATTTCTGTAACTCTATCAACAAGCAAAAAAGGATAACGATGCGGTAAATATTCACGAATCGTAAGAATATCCATGGGTAATTCAGGCATTGTAAATGCTGGAGATGTAGACTCAGTCATAATAAATTATTTACGTAACTTAAAGGTTGATTCAAGGGACTCTAATTGAGCTTGCATATGATCAAGCCTTTTAGTGATTTGGGTCAATGGCACATCTGCTAATTGTCTAAGGCGTACAACAGTTCTTTTCCAGTGACTATTTTCAAACAGTCCAATTCCAGAAGAAAAGGTTCCCGACTCAGAAATACTTTTTGTGACCATTGACATTCCAGTAAGCGTCACATTATTCGCAATATTTAAATGCCCTGCAACTGCGCTGCCACCACCGATAATACAGTTTTTGCCAATTCGGACACTTCCAGCGATTGCCGTGTTTGCAGCGATGGCTGTATGTTGATCAATTTGAACATTGTGAGCAATTTGCACAAGGTTATCAATAATGACGCCATCTGCTAAAATTGTGTCATCTAATGCGCCACGATCAATACTACAATTTGAACCAATACGGACATCATTACCGATTCTTACCGAACCGAGTTGAGCAATACGGTGCCATTTTCCTTGATAAGGTGCAAAACCAAAACCTTCTGATCCAATCACCGTATTCGCATGAATACGAACCCGATGTTTTAACTTTGCACCGCCAGTAATCGTGACATGTGCATCAATGAAACAGTCGTTACCAATTTCAACATCATCATCAATAAAAGCATGTGCTTGGATAATTGTATTATCTCCAATAACACAATGCTCACCAATGACAGCATAGTGTCCTATATAAGCATTATCAGCCACAATCGCAGAAGGATGAATTTGAGCAGTACTTTCGATACCTCTTTGAGAAACTTTCTTCTCAAATAAATGTGTAAGAGTTGCAAAAGCGAGATAAGGATTTTCTACAACGATAAAATTTTGCTTCGATGATAATTGTTGTTTTAATGCAGTTGTCACAATATAAACACCTGCTTCGCTTGCTTCAGCTTGTGCTAAATATTTTTCACCATTTACAAAACAAATGTGATGATTTTGTGCCTGTTCCAAACTAGACAAATTAGAAATTTTAAAATCTTTATCACCAAAAAGCTCACCTTTTACAAGATGAGCTATTTCTTCTAAACGATAAATACGTCTATTCATTGATTATTTCAGTGCGTTAACCTTTTGGATCATTTTATCAGTTAAATCATACTGAGCGTCAGAGGCAATTGTTGAATTTTTATTCAAAATAAGATCTAAATTATTTTCTTTTCTTAATTGCTCAGCGACTTGCTTCACTTTTCCTTCAAATGCAGTGTTCATTGACTGTAATGTAGACTGTACTTTAGTCTGTAAACCCTGTTGAGTTGTATTGAACTCATTTAACTTAGCTTGATACAGCGCAGTCATTTTTTGAATATCTGCTTGATTCATCTTAGGACCATCAGTTTGCGCTTTTTGCTGCATAGTTTCCAATTCTTTGCCTAATTGTTCTAATCGTGTCGATGTTGGTTTAACTGATTGGCCAAGAGCAGCATTTTGTTGTTTAAGATATGTGCTACTTTCAACTACGCGAGCTAGATCAACAACACCTATACCAGCAGCATTCGTCATAGCAGAAACCGTTAAACCTAAGCCTAACATCAACATCGTTAATTTTTTCATTATTTCGTCCTTTTATATTTTAAGAGCTTAAAGGCCGTACTTAGAAAGTACGACCAATTTCGAATTGAATAGATTTGGTATTATCACCACTCTTATCATTAAGTGGATAAGCATAACTTAATGATAATGGGCCTATCATCGTAATCCATGTGAAACCAGCACCAACACTATAACGCATATTACTAAAATCAAATTTATAGTTGTCATTACAGTATTGTTTGATATCAACAGCACTACTACCTACCAGAATATTGCCCTTTGGTACACTACATTGTGTATCGAATACTTGTGCACCTTCGGCAAACAATACTGGTCGAACCTGACGTGCCCAGTCACCTTTAAATGGTAATGGCAATGCTAATTCTGTTCCGAATTGAATCAAAGCATTACCGCCGACCTTTTCACGAGCTGGGTCATTTTTACCAGTTTCCTGGAAAATTACACTTGGGTACTTTGGACCCAATGAACTATTGTCATAACCACGTACCGAACCATAACCACCTGCATAGAAGTTTTTATAGAATGGCAGATCATTACCATAACCTAACTTGCCATAACCTCTAAGCACAAAACCCATAGGTAATGATTTGAATGCCTGAGCATCATAAGTCATTTTTTGATAGTCAACATCACTACCTGGAAGGCCTACTTCTAGACCAACACGGTGCGACATACCTGACGTCGGAAAAAGTGGTCTGTTCAAGGTGTTATAAGACCAACCTAAATTCAAAGTATAAGTTAGGAAACTACCCTCGAAAGCACTATTATAAGTAATCTCACCACCTGGTTTACATTTACCTGTATAGTTACCATCTAAATCTTTATCTAATTGGTCTTCAGGACAATAAGTGTTCTGTGCAGTTGCTTTACCACCATTTGCCAACAAATAATCACGAATGTATGTAGATACTCTTGGACCTGTTCTTACTTTAGTTTCATCGATACCTAAAGACGCACTAATACTCTGATTTTCATCAATTGGGTATCCGAAACTTAAACTACCACCGACACTATCAGTAACATAGTTATTAACGTTATAGTTCTCACTTAACTTCGTTTTTCGATAATAAACGTTATAACCACGACTCACGCCATCAATAGTAAAATATGGATCCGTTACACTTAAGTTATAATAGTCTTGTGTTACAGAACGAGATAAATCAATCGCAACACGGTTTCCAGTACCCATAAAGTTGGTTTGGCTTAAACCTGCTTGGAAAGTAATACCACCATTTTGAGAATAACCAACCGCAAGTGTCGTTGTACCAGAGTGTTGCTCTTCGACATTAATATTTAAATCAACTTGGTCTGGTGAATTAGGTACACGAACAGGTTTTACATCAACAGTTTTAAAGAAACCTGTACGTTCCAGACGCACTTTGGACAAGTCAATTTTTTCATTGCTTGCTAAAGCACCTTCCATTTGGCGCATTTCACGACGTAATACTTCATCAGCTGTTTTACTATTTCCAGTAAAGTTAATACGACGAACAGTGACTTGCTGACCAGGGTTAATATAATAATTTAGATTCACAATCCCTGTTTGATTATTAATTTCAGGTACAACATTCACTTCTGCATAGTAATAACCTGCATTACCATATTTGCGAAGTAGCAACTGCTTAACGGCATTTACTTTTTCTTGTGAATAAGTTTCACCATCTTTATATAATTTTAGTGCTTTTAATTCTTCAGGTTTATAGAGTGCATCGCCTAAGAATTTGGTTTCACCAAACTTAAATTGACTACCTTCATCAACTGAAACCTCAATAAAGATGTGCTTTTTATCTTCGCTAATGTTGAGTTGTGAATTGATAATATTAAAGTTGATATAACCTTTATTCAGATATAGAGCTCGTAACGCTTCTAAGCTTGCTGCCATTTTTTCACGTGCATAGCGATCATTACGTGTAACAATAGAAGCCCAACCGCTTTCTTTAACTGCAAAAGCTTGCTTAATATCACTATCACTAAATACAGTATTACCAATGATATTAATATCAAATACTTTTGCAGCAGTACCTTCATTAAAATTAAGCTTAAGCTCAACACGGTTATTTGGTCTAGCAACAGTATCAATTGTTACATCTGCATCATAACGACCTTGCTGAGTATATTGTTGTTCAAGCTCAGTCTCAATAATCTGTAATGCAGATTTCTTGAACACTTCGCCTTCAGCAATACCCATCTTTTTTAAGCCCTGTTCTAAGGCTTCTTTAGGGATAAGTTTATTGCCTTTGAATTCCAATTTTGAAATGATTGGACGCTCTACAACTTTAAACACTAATACGTCTTTTTCTTTATAAGCTTTAATGTCATCAAATAAACCTGAAGCATATAAACTACGGATCGCCTCAGCAATTATTGGATCACTTACTCTATCGCCACTATTTATTGGTAACATAGAATAGATACTTGCAGGTGTTAAACGCACGAGGCCATCAATTCGTATATCTTGTGCAAGAAACTCATCTGCTGCGTATGCTTGTTGTACCACTGCCATCGCACTAACCAGTGCCAAAGGCATTAATAAATGTGTGTGACGCATGCCCATATATTTTCCAGTAAGTTAAATTCCGTTTGCGTTTTTTATAAACGCATGAAGTCGTTAAATAAAGCCAAAAGCATCATGCTACCGAGCAGTACCATACCAACTTTTAGACCAAACATCTGTATTTGTTCAGAAACAGGTTTACCACGAATTGCTTCAATAAAGTAATAAACTAAATGACCGCCATCAAGCATCGGTATTGGTAATAAATTTAAAATTCCTAAACTAACACTCATCAATGCCATAAAAGAAATAAAGGTTTGCCACCCCATTTCAGCACTCTGTCCTGCAACTTTAGCAATCGTAATAGGACCTGATAAGTTATCCAATCCAATTAGTCCACGTACCATTTTCGTAATCGAACTAAAAATCATACCTGACAATTGTGTTGTTTTTTCAACAGCAACCCCGAAAGCTTCTACAGGTGAATATTGAATAGTTTGTTTATAGTCATTCGGAATTGTGATTTTACCTGCATCACTTTTCACTCCGAGAACACCACTCATATTACCCATATTGTCACGTTGACCTTGAGGCATCACTTGTAAATGAACCAGTTTGCCTTGACGTAGCACATCAATATTTAAGAGTTTTTCAGGTGAATTTTGTACAACATCAACGACATCAAACCAATCTTTCATTGCAACGTTATTAATCGCAACAATTTTGTCTCCGACTTTCATACCTTGACGTATTGCAGCACCATCAGCACTCAGTTCTTTTACGATCGCTGGAATCACAGGACGATAAGGTAAAAACCCTAACTCATCCAAAGGCGATTGGCTCTGATCTTTTAGAAAATCTTTAATCGGTAAACTAAACTGTTTTTCAGTTCCAGTACGCTCAACGACAATTGAAACCTGACCTGTCTCTCCAACACGATTAACTAAAGCGTAGTTTAGTTTTTCCCATGTCGGTGTCGTTTGACCATCAACCATTACTACTTTATCGCCAACATGTAAATTAACTTGAGCAGCAGGTGTATTTGGTACAATCTTACCAATACGTGTATTTAATTGTTCCTGAGCTGGTAAAAACAAAATCCAAAACAATAAAACAGCAAAAATAAGATTAATCAGCGGTCCAGCAGCAACAATTGCAATACGTTTCCAAGGTGACTGACGATTAAACGCATAAGGTAAATCTTGCTCAGCAACATTACCTTCACGCTCATCTAACATTTTGACATAACCACCTAGCGGCAATGCAGAAAGCTGGTATTGTATACCTGATTTTTTCGATTGCCATTTAAGCAAAGTAGGTCCAAAGCCAATAGAATAGACTAAAACTTTAACACCTAATTTACGTGCGACCCAATAATGACCAAACTCATGAATCGCGATCAGTGGGCCTAATAATAAAATCGCCGCAACAATCATAAATAGTGCGCTCATACGATTTAACCCCCTATACCCACGATGTACTTCTCTGCATTACCTCTTGCGATCATATCAGTCTGCAAAATGATGTCTATGCTTTCTGCTTTAGCATTTTGTACAGCTTGTAAAGTATGCTCGACCACTTGCGTAATTTCAGTGAATCGAATTTGCCGATTTAAAAATGCAGCGACCGCGATTTCATTGGCAGCATTCAAAATTGTAGGAGCCAACCCACCCTCACGCATTGCTTGACGAGCTAAATTTAAAGCTGGAAACTTAATATTATCAGGTGCCTGAAAATTTAATTGAGCTGTTTCAAACAGATTTAAAGCAGGAACATCCGTCTTTAATCGTTGCGGCCATGCCAATGCGTGCGCAATTGGCGTACACATGTCTGGATTACCCATTTGTGCCAAAGTTGATCCATCCACATATTGCACCATGGAATGAATAATACTCTGTGGATGAACAACAACTGTAACAAAATGTTCTGATATTGAAAACAAATGACACGCTTCGATCAATTCCAAACCTTTATTCATTAAAGTCGCTGAATCTACCGAAATTTTTTGCCCCATCGACCAATTTGGATGCTTACAAGCCTGTTGAGGCGTTACATCATGTAATTGTTCTAAAGAATGATTAAGAAATGGACCACCAGAAGCTGTTAATAAAACCTGAGACACTCCAAGTTGTGGCTCACCTGTTCTCTCAATCTGTAAATAATTGTGTGGTAATGACTGAAAGATCGCATTATGCTCTGAATCGACAGGAAGCAATAAAGCATTATGATCACGTGCTGCCTGCATCATGATGTCACCTGACATCACTAAGGCTTCCTTGTTTGCAAGTAACACTCGTTTTCCCGCTTTGACTGCGGCAAGTGTTGGTAATAAACCAGCAGCACCGACAATTGCAGCCATAACAATATCAACTTCATCGTGTTCAGCAATCGCTATCAAACCCGCTTCATCTGTTAAAATTTCAATATTTTTTAGGTTTTCTTGATTTAAACGTTGCTCTAGTTCTAAAGCTTTTATTTTCGGAACAACCACTATTTTAGGACTGTATTTTTTACATATTTCTACCAGTTCATCTAAACGACTATATGCAGAAACCGCATAAACAGAGTATTGGTCTGGGTGTCGTGCCAATACTTTTAAGGTACTTTGCCCAATAGAGCCCGTAACACCCAATATACAAACAGCCTGTGTCATTTATAGATCTACACCAATAAGTTTTACCAATACATACATACCAGTTGCAAAAATAGGCGATGCAGCAAGAAGTGAATCAATTCGATCTAATACTCCACCATGCCCAGGAAGTACACGACCTGAGTCTTTAATGCCTGCACGACGTTTGATCATTGACTCAAACAAGTCACCTAATACTGATGCAAAAACGGTAATAATAGAAAGAATCAGGAATAAGATAAGCTGTATTACAGTTAAGTCTAAATAGAAATGTTGTACAACCAACATAATCACAACTGTTGTTGCAATACCACCATACAATCCCTCAACCGATTTATTTGGGCTTACTGTAGGAGCAAGTTTTCTTTTACCCAATTTACGACCAACAAAATATGCACCACTATCTGCCCCCCAAACCAACAAGAACAAATACATCAGCCACCAAGGTGAGCTATGCCAAACCGCATAAAGCGCAGTCACTGCTGCAGAAATTAGAATAAAACCAATTGCATATAATGATACATTGTACCAATTATCTGATTCTGGAAAGTTTTTAACCCAGTAAATACTACCTAGCCACGTAAGAATAGATGCTGCCCATAGCAACAATGCAACATCATCAAAAAACAACGCAAGAGTTGAAACTGCTGCTACGCATCCACCATAAATCCAAGCTTTAGGCTTTGAAACCAGTGCTTCGCCATGAGGCATAAGTTTAAACCACTCATATCCAGCCACCCCCGCAGCTAAGATCATAAGAATAAACATTGGATAATGTGATTGCGTTGCAAACATGCAACTTAAAACAACAGCAACTAATACCAATGCGGTTATAATCCGCTCTAACATTATTAATTCTCTATTTTCGCTTGTTGAATCTGTTCAGATGTTTTACCAAAACGTCTTTCTCGCCCTGAAAATACATCAAAAGCGTGGTCTAATTCTTTTACTGTAAACTCAGGCCATAATGTATCTGTAAAATACAATTCTGCATATGCCGCTTGCCAAAGTAAGAAGTTAGATAAACGATAATCTCCACCTGTACGTATTAATAAATCTACGGCAGGTAAGTCATTTAGACTGACATATTTATCGAATAAATCAACATTTATCTGATCTACTTGAACTTTTCCATCTACAACATCTTGAGCGATACACTTGGCTGCATGCGCCATATCCCACATTCCGCCATAACTGATTGCAATCGTTAAAGTCATAGAATTGAAAGATGCCGTTTTTTGTTCTGCATATAACATTAAATCTTTTAATTCATTTGATAATTTAGAACGATCACCAATGAAACGTAATGCTATATTGAATTTTTCCATTCGAGGTAGTTGTTCATGAATTGTGTCTTCTAACAATTTCATTAACAAATCAACTTCGAACTGAGGTCTATTCCAATTTTCACTTGAAAATGCAAAAACAGTTAAAGCTTGAACACCAACTCTTTTACAATGTTCAACGATCGGATCAAGGACATTCTTACCTTCTCGATGCCCATCACCTTTTTGCAATTTATTTTTTTTTGCAAAACGATTGTTGCCATCCATAATGATGGCAACATGTTTTGGAAGAAGCGGTTCTTCTTGTAAGGTCATAAAAATTAGACCTTCATTAATTCTGCTTCTTTTGCAGCTAGACGTTTATCTACTTCTGCAACATATTTATCTGTGATCTTTTGAATATCTTCACCAGCACGGCGTTCATCATCTTCAGAAATTTCTTTTTCTTTCAATAATGCTTTGATATCACCTAAAACATCACGACGAATGTTTCGAATAGCAACTTTTGCATTTTCAGCTTCATTACGAGCAACTTTTTGCATGTCACGACGAGTTTCTTCAGTCAACGCAGGTAAAGGTACACGAATTGAATCAGCTGTAATTGGATTTAAACCCAAATCGCTTTCACGAATTGCTTTATCAATTGCAGAAACCATTGTACGCTCAAATGGCTGAACAATAAGCGTACGAGAATCTTCAACACCTACGTTAGCAACTTGATTCAAAGGAACGTCAGAACCATAGTAAGGAACCATCACACCATTTAAAATTGATGGGTGAGCACGTCCAGTACGAACTTTAGCAAAACCTTGTTCTAAAGAATCAAGTGTTTTCTGCATGCGCTGTTCGCTATCTTTTTTGAGATCGTTAATCATATGATCTTCCTTACTTATTCATTAGGTATTACAAAATATTTAGACATTAGTATAAAGCGCTTTACGGCTCACGTACATTAATTCGTAACGTGAGTACCCTCTTTTTCACCCATAACAACAGAAAGTAAAGCACCCGATTTATTCATATCGAATACTTGTAATGGGACATTATGATCACGGCATAAGCAAATTGCTGTAAGATCCATTACACCCAACTTTTCATCAAGTACTTGATCGAAAGTTAAATTATCATACTTAACCGCATCATCATATTTACTTGGATCTTTATTATAAACACCATCAACTTTAGTTGCTTTTAAGATGAGGTTTGCTTCAATTTCAATACCACGTAAGCAAGCAGCTGTATCTGTGGTAAAGAATGGATTACCTGTACCCGCAACAAACACACAAACTTCACCTTGGCTTAAATGACGAATCGCATCACGACTTGAATAAGATTCAACAACTGTTCCGATCGGAAGAGCAGACATTAAACGTGTTTTAATGTTGCGACGCACTAATGCATCACGCATTGCCAAACCATTCATAACTGTAGCCAGCATCCCCATTTGGTCACCAGTTACACGCCCAACCAAACCGTCTTTTTGTAACTGACTCCCACGATATAAGTTACCGCCACCAACTACAATTCCGACTTGTACTCCCAAACCAACCAAGTGTGCAATTGAAAGTGACATCTGATCTAATACTTGGGCATCAATACCCATATCTTTATTGCCTGCTAAAGCTTCACCAGAAAGCTTTAGCAAGATTCGTGCATAACGTGGATTTTTAGAAGCTGACATACCTTTACTCCAAACCGACCAATCTCAAAATTTCTTCAATTTAATTCAATATCAAGCAGATTTAATCTGAATCAACTTAGCAAATAAATCATATTCATCTGCATCCGTGATTTCGACTTCGAGCAAATCACCCGCTTTAATCACACTCTTATCAATATCTTCAACAAATACGTTGCCATCGATTTCAGGTGCATCTGCATATGAACGCGCAACAGCAACTGGAAATTCTTCTTCCAAGCTATCAACCAATACCGTCATCGTCTGACCAATACGTTTTTGTAGTTTTGCAGCAGAAATTGCTTGCTGAACTTCCATGAAACGCTCATAACGATCTTGCTTGATCTCTTCTAGCACATGATCAGGAAGATCATTCGCTGTTGCACCCTCTACTGGCGAATAAGTAAAACAGCCCACGCGATCTAATTGAGCTTCTTTTAACCATTCTAATAGAATTTGGAAATCTTCTTCAGTTTCACCAGGGAAACCCACAACAAAAGTTGAGCGAATCACCAATTCAGGGCATTTTTCACGCCACAATTTCAGACGCTCTAATGTATTTTCGCTATGGGCTGGTCGCTTCATCAATTTTAAAATGCGCGGACTGGCATGCTGAAAAGGAATATCTAAATATGGCAGGATTTTCCCTTGTGCCATTAGGTCAATAACTGCATCGACATGTGGGTACGGATAAACATAATGTAAACGCACCCAAATACCAAGCTGACCAAGTGCTTCACACATATCATAGAACTTAGTTTTTACAGGTTGACCATTCCAAAAGTCCAACTTGTATTTGGTATCGACACCATAAGCAGAAGTATCTTGAGAAATAACCAATACTTCTTTTACACCAGCACGTTTTAATGCTGCTGCTTCATCTAACACACTACCCACAGGACGAGAAACTAAATCACCACGCATACTTGGGATAATGCAGAAAGTACAACGATGGTTACAGCCTTCTGATATTTTTAAATAAGCATAATGTTTTGGTGTTAGACGCACACCTTGTTCTGGGACTAGATCAATAAATGGGTTATGTTTTGGAGGAGCTGGTACATATTCATGTACAGCTTCCATTACATCTTGATAAGCTGCCGCCCCTGTAACTTTAAGCACATTTGGGTGCATTTGACGAATTTTATCTTCATCTTTACCTAAGCAACCAGTAACGATCACACGACCGTTTTCGCTCATGGCTTCGCCAATGGCATCTAAAGACTCTTGCACTGCAGATTCAATAAAACCACAGGTGTTAACAACAACCAAATCTGCACCGTCGTAATCTGATGCAACTTGATAACCTTCAGTCTTTAACTGAGTTAAAATTCGTTCAGAATCTACCAATGCCTTAGGACAACCTAAAGATACAAAACCGACTTTGGGGGTCTTCATGAATCTGCGCTCCACTTGAATCGGCGTATTGTATGACTTTTCTTTGCTGCCGCATAGCTACAAAGCCATCTCTTTGTGTAATGCACCAAAATACAACCAAAATTTTAAACAAACCCTAACAACGCACCATTTTAAAGCATGATAAAATATTGAAATAACTCAATCTATGTGAAAAATACAGCATAAACTCATTATTTATGAATTAAGTTATTGAAAATTAGCTAATACAAAGTTGGCTTGCATTTTGCATTAAATACATTTCAGAAGTTAATGGCTATTCATCTATATTGATATTTATTGCGCCATTTTAAAACAGGACGATTCACAAATGGATCAACATAACACTATCGACTATCGACTGCTCGTAGATAATCTGACCACTGCCATATTATTGGTCGATAGTAAACTTAATATTTTTTATTTAAATTCGGCTTGTGAAGCATTATTCGATGTTAGTTTACTTCGCGCATCAGGTCAGCCTGTGCTCAATCTACTTCATGCACATGACGATTCATTTAATACACATGAAGCTTTATTAAATACATTAAAAAGCGGACAACATTACACACGCCGCGAAGCTGTAATTAATGTGAATTTTAAACCAATCCATGTGGATTATACGGTCTCACAACTAAATGCAGGTAAAAGTTATCACCCACTTTTATTAATCGAACTCAATCCAATTGATCGAATGTTGAAAATTTCTAAAGAAGAAAATTTAGTACAACAACATCAAGTCGCACGCCAACTAGTCCGTGGTGTGGCACATGAAATTAAAAATCCTTTAGCGGGTATTCGTGGTGCAACACAATTACTTGCTCGTAGCTTAAATGATGAAAGCTATCGTGAGTTTACCGACATTATTATTAGTGAAGTCGATCGCCTAACCAATCTCGCAGATACCATGCTTGGTTCACGTCAATTACCAAGCTACGAACTGGTTAATGTACATGAACCTTTAGAGCGCGTTCGTTCACTTATTGTGAACCAAACGAAGAAAAAAATTAAGATTACTCGTGATTACGACCTGTCTTTACCTGATGTGATGGCTGACCGTGATCAACTGATTCAAGTCATGCTCAATATCAGCGTAAATGCTGTGCAAGCAATGACTGAAAATAAAGATTTTTTTGTCGATTCAGAACCAGAGCTGATTTTAAGAACGCGCATTCAACGCTTAGTCACAATTAACGGTGTTCTGAATCGCTCATCGATAAGAATTGATATTGAAGACAATGGACCAGGTGTTCCAGAAAGCATATTAGAGTCAGTATTTTACCCGCTTGTCACTGGACGAGCGAAAGGCACAGGACTTGGTCTCAGTATCGCGCAAAACATTATGCATCAACACAACGGAATGATCGAGTGTCAATCCGTTCCAGGAAAAACCATATTTAGCTTATATTTACCTTGGGAGTCAGACCGTGTCACGAAATAAAATTTGGGTAATTGATGATGATCGTGCCATGCGTTGGGTACTCGAAAAAACTTTTAAAGAAGAAGGTTTTGACGTCACCAACTTTGAAGAAGCACAAACAGCGCTAGAACGTTTGCATGATGCTGCACCCGATGTCATTTTGACAGATATTCGTATGCCTGGAATTGACGGCTTAACTTTCTTGTCTAAAGTTAAAAATACGCATCCGGATCTACCTGTCATCATCATGACAGCACATTCTGATTTAGAATCTGCCGTCTCAAGTTACCAAACTGGTGCATTTGAGTATTTACCAAAACCATTTGATATCGATGAAGCTTTAGCATTAGTTAATCGTGCTATTTTACATATCAATAAATTGCAACAACAAGAAGCAACCAAAGCAACGACACCTTTACAATCAACCGAAATTATTGGTGAATCACCTGCAATGCAGGAGGTGTTTCGTGCCATTGGACGTCTATCTCAATCCCATATCACGGTTCTTATAAATGGTGAATCAGGTACAGGTAAAGAACTTGTCGCACATGCATTACACAAGCATTCCCCTCGTCGTACCAAACCATTTATTGCACTCAATATGGCTGCCATTCCAAAAGACTTAATCGAAACTGAGTTATTTGGGCATGAAAAAGGTGCATTTACAGGTGCAAATACTCAGCATCAAGGTCGCTTTGAGCAAGCCAACGGCGGTACATTATTTCTTGATGAAATTGGTGATATGCCTTTTGAAACACAAACACGCTTACTCCGTGTGCTTGCAGATGGTGAGTTCTACCGTGTTGGTGGACATATTCCAGTAAAAGTCGATGTGCGTATTGTTGCGGCAACCCATCAGGATCTGGAAAAACTGGTCAATGAAGGTCGTTTCCGTGAGGACTTGTACCATCGCCTTAATGTGATTCGCATTCATATTCCGAAACTTGCTCATCGTAGTGAAGATATTCCTATGCTTGCACAACATTTCTTGGCGCGTGCAGGTAAAGAATTAGGTGTTAGTCCTAAAATCTTACGTACAGAAACAACTGACTATATGCAGCAACTCCCTTGGCCAGGTAACGTTCGTCAATTAGAAAATACTTGTCGTTGGTTAACAGTCATGATTACTGGACGTGAAGTCTATCCAGAAGATCTACCTGCTGAGCTCAAACAAGTTGCTATACAGAAGTCGACGAATGATGCATCAGTTACAAGCCCAGCTTTAGTTGAAAGAATTGCTGTACATCATTGGGATGAGCTACTAGCTCAATGGGCGATTCAAAAGTTAAAAAATGGTGAAATGAAAATTTTAGATATCGCAACACCAATGTTTGAGCGCACTTTGATTAATGCCGCCCTACAACAAACACGTGGTCGCAAACGCCATGCAGCAGAGCTTTTAGGTTGGGGCCGTAACACGCTGACTCGCAAACTTAAAGAGCTTGGCATGGATTCAACAGACGATGATGAAGACGATGAAATGCGTTCAGCATAAATCATAAACAGTCCATAAAAGCGAGTAATGATCACATTACTCGCTTTTTTATATTGAGATGTTTAGATACATGATCTAATGTCATAGCCATACAAGACATATGGTTTTTGCTATAATACAAACATTCCCTCAACGCTCATTGAATATAATGACTGATATTTGTTACCCAAGTTGCGAACAACCTCAAACTCGTCGTGGTCAAGAACGTCGCCTTGCATTATTACTATGTGCAACCGATTTATTTCTTGAAAAAGGTTATGATGCGGTTTCCTTGGATGATATTGTCAATCATGCAGGTGGCTCAAAAGCTTCTATTTATAAATATTTTGGCAACAAAGAAGGTCTTTTTACTGCGATTTGTGATTATCGTCGTGAAGTGTTTTTTAAAGGTGTTTGTTTTCCATACACTTCAGAACAAAATAATTTAAGAACATACCTTGTACAAACATTACAACGCTTTTATCAACATATTATTCAACCTGAAAATATTGCCTTTATGCGCATGTTCACAGAGCAAACTCAAAAAGATATACAATTAGCTCACTATTTTTATGACCAATGTGCTTTAAATATACAGAATACGATTGCATTTGCTTTAGGTCAGGCACACGACCTCAATGAAATATACTGCTCTAACCCTCATTTCTCTGCCATGATGTATTTCGGAATTTTACGTGATGTCGAGTGGCGACTTTTAATGGGTTTAGAAGTATCAGCAAATGACGCTGAAATAACTGATTATATTAATTATTCCGTTGATTTATTCTTAAAAGCTCATCAAAAAGTCTAATTCTTTTGCATTTTTTTTGGGGTGTAGTATAGTAGTCAATTCCTTTTTTATCACCACCCATTAAATAACAATTAATTATTGTTTTTATTCAATAATTATTGTGGGAGTAACTATGGCGCTTCGGCATTTCCTGACTTTACGAGACCTTTCAACTTTAGAGTTGCAACGTATTTTAGACCGTGCTCAAGAATTGAAACGCATGCAACATGCAAATACGGTTTTTCAACCATTTGTAGGTAAAGTCTTAGGAATGATTTTTGAGAAATCGAGTACACGTACACGTATTTCTTTTGAAGCAGGTATTTGCCAATTTGGTGGTAATGCAATTTTCCTTTCTCCACGAGATACTCAATTAGGTCGTGGTGAGCCAATTGAGGATTCAGCACGTGTCATTTCAAGCATGCTTGATATCGCGATGATTCGTACTTTTGGCCATGATATTGTTGAACGTTTTGCTTCTTATTCGAAAGTTCCTGTCATTAATGGATTAACGGATGACCACCATCCATGTCAATTACTTGCTGACTTGCAAACCTTTCAAGAACACCGTGGAAGCATCAAAGGTAAAACGGTTGCTTGGATTGGCGATGGCAATAATATGTGTAATTCATACATTGAAGCAGCACATATGATGGGTTTTAAACTCAAAATTGCTGCACCTGAAGGCTATGAACCAAAACCTGAGTTTTTGACTGAATTTGCCGATTGTGTAGAAGTATTCAATAAAGCTGAGGATGCTGCGGTTAATGCTGACCTGATCGTAACTGATGTATGGGCAAGCATGGGGCAAGAAGAAGAACAAAAGCTTCGTGAAAAAGCATTTGCTGATTTCCAAGTGAATGAAAAATTAATGGATCTGGCTCATCCAGATTGTTTATTTATGCATTGCTTACCCGCACACCGTGGCGAAGAAATTTCTGAGCACATGCTGGATCATAAAAATGCTGTTGTTTGGGATGAAGCTGAGAATCGCTTACACGCTCAAAAAGCATTAATGGAATTCTTATTAAATGAGAATTTGAAGAAAGACTAAATAGCGAAAGAAAACAGCATCATCATGATGCTGTTTTTATTTTTTGCGATCTAAATTGAACACTTAAATAGAAACACTTATAGTAGAAAAATCTTTTATTAGAAGAAGTTTCTCCTCTTGGTTGAAACTTTGATAACTACAAAGCGAACATTATGACTTCACTCGAACAAGCACTTTCTGAAATTCCTAGTTTTTCTTTGGTGCACGAGCATTTATTTAGTTCTGCTCAGCCAAGCGCTGAACAATTACAGCAAATTAAAGAATATGGCTGTAGTACAGTAATCAATCTTGCGACAAGCAAATCAGAAAATCATTTAGCTAAACAAGACCAAATCTGCTTGGATTTAGGCTTAAACTACATTCATATTCCTATTGATTGGGATCTTCCTTGTGCAGAACAATGCTTATTCGTTTTAGATCTAATTGCTCATCTCGTTCAAAATGAAATTGTTTGGCTGCATTGTGCCAAAAACATGCGTGTAAGTAGTTTGATGTATTTATATCGTCAATTTTATATGGATATGGATATGCCCACAGCCCAAGCATTACTTCACGAAATTTGGGAACCGAATGAGACTTGGACAGGTTTAATTCATAGTATTACTTTACAACTGCAAGGTCGTAAAGCAACACTTGAACTTGAACAATCATTAATGGATGTAGATCATCTTGCCTGATGTGAAATTAAGACAGTTGCTGTTGCTAAAATACCTTCTTGGCGACCTGTAAATCCTAGTTGTTCCGTTGTCGTTGCTTTGATACTAATTTGAGCGATATCGACTTCAAGTACATCAGCAATACTTTGGCGCATTTCTAAATTATGTTTGGCAAGTTTTGGCCGTTCGCAGGCCACGGTAATGTCAGCATTGTTGAGATGATAACCACGATCCAGAATCAACTGATACACATGCTTAAGCAATACACGACTATCTGCACCCTTATATTCTGGGTCAGTGTCAGGAAAATGTTGTCCAATATCGCCTAAAGCCAATGCACCCAACAATGCATCACACAGCGCATGCAGCACCACATCACCATCAGAATGGGCTTTTAAACCATGCGTATGCGGAATTTTAATCCCAGCTAAAGTAACGAAATTGCCTTCTTCAAAAGCATGTACATCAATTCCTTGTCCAATACGAATTTGAGCAACCATATGATTTTCCTTTTACAATATACTGAACAAATCTTGTATTCAGGCTTTCTATTTCGCTATAGTACAGTGAGCAAATTAGGCTGAACATATAAGTGATTATGCTGTTGAACACCTTAATAAATCAATTAAAGAAATCTGGTTATATCATCACATTGAGTTGTTTTTGCTCATCATTTGTATTTGCCGCATCGATTAATTGTACAACACAGAATGCTGAGCAAAAAAAAATTTGTTCTAAGCAATATCAAGACCAACGAACTAAGCTGAATAATAAGTTTTTAACCGCTTATCTTGTGACTGATGCTCCAATTCAACTACTACATGACACACAAAAACTTTGGCTTAATCAAATCCAACAATGCAAATCTAAAAATTGTTATCAGCAACAATTTGATGTTCGTTTAGATGATTTAAACTTTTATACTTCAATGAATCAGACGCTTACACAACACTATTTAAAATTTGAACATGGTGATTTAGCCAAACAACCTGTTCACATTCAGATTCATCAACTGGATAAAGATAAGTTAAAAATCGAAGGAATTGCTTATCGTAATCCCAATAATCGTGTGGAGACTCAAACTTTATCTTTACTTGCCTACACCACTCCCGAACAAAAGAATCTCATTATTGATAATGAAAAAAAGTGCCAGTACCAATTTGATTTTCAAAAAGCCTTATTAATTATAAAAAGTGAGCAAAAAGGTTGTGAACGCTTTACAGGAATTTATCGTTTGTATGATTAATCAACAAATGCAATATAAGCCGATGTTTTCACATCGGCTTTTTATATTTAGCTTGGGAATTTTTGTGCAATTTCTTCGCTAATCAATACCGCTGTTGCGGCAGATAAAGTCCAGCCTAAATGCCCATGCCCAGTATTGTAAAATACTCGCGCATGTTTCCCCTGTTTCACTACAGGCAACATATTTGGCATCATCGGACGTAAGCCCGCCCATGGTACAGCGTGCTCAGTTGAAATATCAAAATTTTGGTTAACCCAATTAATTAAAGGTTGGATTCGATCTGTTCGAATATCCCGATTGTAACCATTAAACTCCGCTGTACCAGCTACACGGAAACGATCCACGCCTAATCTTGAGGTTACAATCTTTGCACTTTCATCTAGCAAGCTGACCCAAGGCGCATTTTTTACACTTCGCTCATCTTTAAGCTGAACTGTAATTGAATATCCTTTTACGGGATAGACATTGACAGTATCACCAAGCATATCGGCTAATTGGTAACTTCCAACGCCACCGCACACAACGATTAAGTCTGCTTCCATTATGGTCTGCTCATCTGCTTTTGAGTTCATATTCTCAGAACTCTTTTTACAGCTAACAATCACTTTATCTTGCAAACATTTAACATCAACAACATCCAAACCAAAGCGATATTTCACGCCATACGCTTGCGTTCTTTCCGCCAAACCAACAGAGTACTTATGAATATCACCTGTTGCATCGCCTGCTGTGTAATATCCACCATAATAATCACCAGTTAAATTTGGCTCAATTGCCTTCATTTCTTCAGGTGTAATTGCATGACGTTCAAGTTTACCTTCCACTAAAACATCATTCACTTTTTTTGCGACATCAAAGTCTTCTTTGCTGTGGTACATATGCAAAATACCACGCTTTTCTAAATCAAAAGCAATATTCTCTTTTTCTGCAATTTCAAATAATCGTTGTCTTGCTAACAACGCCAAACGAACTGTTTCAATTGTATTTACTTTATAGTCCTTGATGTGAGTCAAAAACTCGACTAGCCAGCGATACTTATGCACACTAAAAGACGGATTGAGCAATAAAGGTGCATCTTTCTTACTCATCCATTTAATGCCTTTCAACACCGTTGCCTTCTGATTCCAGACCTCAGCGTTACAAGCAGACAACTGCCCACCATTGGCAAATGAAGTTTCCATGGCTGGAAATAAATGACGATCAATCACTGTGACTTCATAACCCAATTTAATTAATTCATAAGCAGACGTTACACCCGTAATCCCCGCACCAATAACAACAACATGTGGCATAGCAAACTCCTTGAAATGCATAACATTTCATAATGCTTAGCCCCATCTGTCATGGTACCTGAGAGTTTTGGCAGATGATTACCAATTAATCATGAAGCCTTCCCCTTCGGTGAGTGTTAATCGTAGAAGAAAAATTATCGTATATTTCTACAAGTTGAGCACTGCTCTCCAGATTGTATTTCTATTATTACAGTCCTTCTGCCTGAGAGTTTCCGGGGTCGTTGCTCCTTCGGCGAGTTCATTGAAGAACTTCTCTCCCGCAATAATATTTATATCCATATAAGCAATATATATGCCGTTTAAAAATACAGACACTAAATTCTTGTAATTGTTTGTAGATTAAGATTTAAGCAATTTAAAATAAATCGAAGTATAAAAAAGCAGACTCGAAGTCTGCTTTTGAAAATTAAAATTTACATTGCAAAACTTGATCTGAAAACTGCCCTTTCCAGAGTTCTCGTAATGTTGGTAAATAGAATTTTTCACCAATCATCACTAATTCAGCATCAATCAGTGCATGAATCTCATGCATCAACACATAATCCAATGCAATCAAGGAAAGCTGTGCGTGTTTCTGAGAAATCTGCTTACGTTTAACCTGCGCTTTTTTGACTAACGCGTTGGCAAAATTTTTATCTTTATAAGCGGTAATAGCACTTAAACGCAATTCAATAATGCCCCAACCTTCCAATAATTTCTTAAATACTTCGAAATCTTTAGACGTTGCTTCCCATGTGACATTTTCCAAATTATTGTCTTCTGGTAATACTGGTAACAATAAATCAGCAGTGCTCGGAAAAATTTTCTTTAAATTCAACAGAAACTTAACAGGATTTTCATTTGGAAGATCAGAAAACTGGATATTGGTTTTGGTATCTGTCAAATAAATATTGAGCATAATGAAGCAACAATCAGGTAAATCAAAAGCATATTGTACGCAGATCGATTTATAAAAACTACTCATAAAAAAATCCCCCTAGGTTAAAGAAGGATTTTTTAAACTACCAATACGATTTACCTACTATTCGGAGAAACCATATTTTCAGGTCTAACCACTTCATCAAATTGCTCAGCAGTCACTAAACCGAGTTCAACTGCAACTTGCTTTAAAGTTTTGTTTTCCTTATAAGCTGTTTTGGCAACTTTGGCAGAATTTTCGTAGCCAATCACTGGATTGAGTGCTGTGACTAACATTAAAGAGTTATGCAAGAAATAATCAATTTTCTCACGATTTGGTTCAATACCTACCGCACAATGATCATTAAAACTATTACAAGCATCGCCTAATAACTGAATTGATTGCAACAAGTTATAAGCAATCACAGGCATAAATACATTCAACTCAAAGTTACCAGACGCACCAGCAACGTTAATAGTAGTGTCATTGCCCAACACTTGAGCCACCACCATGGTCATGGCTTCACTTTGGGTCGGATTCACCTTGCCTGGCATAATACTTGAACCTGGTTCGTTCTCAGGAATACGGATTTCACCGAAACCACAACGTGGGCCACTTGCCAACCAGCGAATGTCATTGGCAATTTTATTTAAGCTCACCGCCAAAGTTTTTAACGCACCAGAAGCAAATACTGCCGCATCACGTCCTGCTAAAGCCTCGAACTTATTCGGTGCAGTGACGAACGGTAAACCTGTTAACTCGGCTAACTGCTCTGCAGCTTTCACCGCATAATCTGGATGTGCGTTTAAGCCAGTACCTACCGCCGTTCCCCCTAAAGGCAACTCATAAAGACCTGCAAGTGCTTGCTGCAAACGTTTTAGACCATGCTCTAGTTGCGAAACATAACCACTGAACTCTTGTCCCAAGGTTAAAGGAGTCGCATCTTGCAAATGGGTACGACCAATTTTGACAATATCGCCAAATTCTTTGGATTTAAGCTCTAAAGTCGCTTTTAACTTTTCCACTGCAGGAATGAGTAATTCATTGATTTGAATACTTGCAGCCACATGGATTGCAGTTGGGAAAGAATCATTGGTTGATTGTGCACGATTGACATGATCATTTGGATGCACTGGTTTTTGTGCACCTAGTACTTGTCCTAATTTCTGATTGGCAATGTTTGCAATCACTTCATTACAATTCATATTACTTTGCGTACCAGAACCTGTTTGCCAAACGACAAGCGGAAATTGTGCGTCCCATTGACCCGCAATCACTTCTTCAGCAGCATCAACGATATATTGACTTAAATCTTCAGGTAATTGTTTTAACTCAGCGTTGGTGATTGCAGCTGCTTTTTTCACCAAACCCATGGCACGAATCATGGCACGCGGTAAACGTTCTTGACCGATTTTAAAGTTCTGTAAACTTCGTTGCGTTTGTGCACCCCATAAGGCGTCATTTGGAACTTCAACTTCGCCCATAGTGTCATGTTCAATTCGCATTTGCATAAACAACCTCTGCTTTATTTGGTTAAAATGTTCACGGGCTGAAGCAAACTGATGCTTTTGGCTAGCGAAGACTCAGTTCATATTGATGTATATTTGATAAGTCTTAATTATCCTAAACAAAGCCACTAAAATTGTAAATAAGAATCATTATCCTAATTACCTGTTAAGGTATTGCGATAAAAACGCCACTCATCTTCAATCATTTGTGATAGAGAACGTTTAGGAACCCAATTTAATATTTTTTTTGCTTTATCAATATTTGCACCCAATTGCGCTAACTCTTGGTTTTGATATACAGCAGGTTGCACTTGAATTTCGGTCTGAGTGACTCTCGCAACTTCATCAATCAAATTTTGTATAGATGTGAGTTGATGATGTGCAATGTTGAATGCTTCCAAACAACTAGTTTGTGTTTTTAACCAATTTAATGCGATCAAAACTGCATCACAAGCATCCAAAACATGTAAAAAGCTTCTTTCAACCGTTCCATCTTCTGTCTGTGCTTGATTCTGCAATTCGATACAATCTCGCTGCATCGCTGCAACTTGTAAAGCTAAAGGCACAATATTTTTAGGGAGTTGAGTTACGTATTCTCCTAAAACTCCATGTTCAAAAGCACCAACAATATTGGATAATCTGAGATTGATAATTTTCCATTCATGATCGACTTTATAAGTATCTGCAATAATATCTTCAACCATTTGCTGAGATCGAATGTATGGATTTGGGTAGCGATAATTAAACTCAGTCTCTTCAACTACACTTGGATTAGATTGCCCATATACGGCCAAACTAGAAATATTGATTAATTCTCTAACTCCCATCCGCTGCATTGCTCTCAATAAGCTCATAATACTGCTGACATTATCATTGTAATATTCAAGTGGCTTTAGAACAGATTCTTCAAGCGATTTAAAACTGGCTGTATGGATAACAGTATGAATTGAATATTGTTCAAATACTTTATTTAAGGCAGGTGTATTTCTCACATCTACTTTAACAAATGGAATATACATTCCTGAGATGTATTCTAAGCGCTCCAAGGTTTGTAAAGTCGAATTGGCTAAATTATCAACAATAACAACTTCTTGCCCACGTGCTAATAAACTCAAAGCAATATGTGAACCGATAAAGCCTAAACCACCTGTCACCAAAATCATTGTATACTTACCTTCTTTTTAATCTGTCCATCATTTTGCTTACGTGACCATAGTGAATGTTCAATGAGTACACTACTGTTAATAACTTCTGCACCTACTTCAATTATGGCTTGGCATGCTTTTGGTTTAGCTCAAGCATTAGGAAATAAGTCCGAAGATTTTCGTGTCTTCTTTTACCAAGATGGTGTTCAGGTTGCGAATGATTTACAGTGGTTTCCTGATGATCAACGCAATCTAAAACAAGAATGGCAAAAGCTTGGCATTCGACTCCCTGTCTGTGTCAGTGCTGCCCTTGCTCGGGGAATCACTGATGCAAGCAATGCCCAACGTCATTCACTTCAACAACACAACTTAGCGCAAGGTTTTGAGCTAGTTGGGCTTGGAGAGCTAGCTGATGCTGTGCAAAGCTGTTCTCGTTTAATTCAATTTTAGTTTAAGTTCATTAATAGAGTGTTGCTTTTAAAAGGTAAATTGTGTGAAATCTGTACTCGTCATCCTAACGCAATCCAATTTAACTAGTTTGCAGATCAACGAAAGCGTGTCTGCAACAATGGTTTTAGCAACCTTTGGTATTTCTGTCAAAGTTTTATTAAAAGATGCTGCACTGAGCTTATTGAACAATAAATTAGAGTTCGATCAATTCAAACAAGCTTTCAAAGTTGCTGCCAATATGGTGGACAGTTTTGAGTTCTATGATCTAACCCCGATTTTAGTTGAAACTAAAAATCAACATTTGGCGATTGCGCAAGATAGTGATCAAGAAATCGAGTTTGTTGAGATTCAGCCTGAATTTATTCAATCCTTCGATCATATTTTGTATTGGTAGAGCTCAGAAAGATGGAAAATTCAACTTTATTTTTGATTCAATCCCCTTACTACAACACAGATAAAATCTGGATTGAGTTAGCTCAAATGGCACATGTGCATGATACGATTGTAGTCATGGGGGATGGGCTTTTACTGCTAACTAAAAAGATTGTAGATCTTTATCCAAATCTTTACTGCTTAAGTAATGAGCAAAACTTACTTGGAGATGAAATCAAATCTGAGGTCAAAATTATAGAATACGCTGAATTCGCTGATTTAGTTTTGCAATTCAAACGCTGTATTTCTTTAAAATAAATTATTTTTAGTTAATTAGGCTATTTCATGCAATTAGAGTTAGATCAAGACGGTCATTTGGTCGATTATACAATTTGGAATACTGAAGTTGCCCAGCAACTTGCTCAATCACTTGATCTAGAACTGACCGCTTGGCATTTGGAAATTCTCCACGCCGTACGTCAATTCTATCAACAATTTGGGCATTCCCCAGCAACTCGTCCACTGATTAAATTTTTGATGAAGACGGTTAGTCCTGAAATCAATAATGCTGAATTACAACAAAGATTTAATACAGGGTTGGTTGCACGACATTTAAGCCGTTTGGCTGGCGTGCCTAAACCTGCCAATTGTTTATAGATCATTGAAAATGATCTATCAGGCGCTATTTTGTTTTTGTTCAATAAAGGCAAAATATCCTGGACCAGCTGATACACGGACATCTTTTACATTCAGCGGTTCATCACATTCCGAGCAAACCACTCTTGGATTTATTTTCTTACCACAACCTTTGTGTGTAAACTCAATCGGTTTTCCAAGTCCCATATCCATCCACTTATCAGCCCACTGCACCATCGCTAAAATAAGAGGATAAAGATCCAAACCTTTATCAGTAAGTTGGTATTCAAATCGTTCTTGACGTTCTACATAAGGCACTTTGGTTAAAATACCATGCTCGACTAAACGCTTAAGACGCTCTGAAAGTACGTGGCGGGTCAGTCCCAAACTACGTTGGAAGTCATCAAAACGACGTATTCCCATGAAAGCGTTACGTAAAATTAGCATTGTCCAACGATCACCGAGTACAGAAAGCGTTCTCGCAACTGAACATGGCTGATCGCCAATTTCTTCCCATTTCATTATTATCACCTGATCATTTTTTAGAACTTTAAAGACATCTCATCGATGCCTTGAACCGTCATGTTTAGAAACTAAACACTATAAAATATACACTAAACCACCTGATCAATCAGATGCAATATTGGCACTCAGTTAAATGTCAAAAAAACAGATCATTTCATCTAAATTCATTCGATAACTTAGCGATTAATAAAAACACCTGAAAGTTCTTGTCCAGCATCCAACTGAATATTTGCAGGAATACGCACTAAACAATTGGCCTGCATTAAATTACTCAACATATGTGATTGTTGTTTCGCAAGGCTTTGTAACTTGAGCTGCCCCTGATCAAAATAAGCATGCATTCTTAAAAATCGCTCACGTGCATCAGATTTCAGTCCATGGGTGAGTACTCCACTAAACCATTGCATAGGCTCACGTTGATTTTGCAAAGTATCTAATAAAGCGTTGCCATAAATCTGCATACACACATAAACAGCCGCTGGATTACCCGGTAAACCTAATAAATAGCAATGATGGTCAGGATTTTCATATTTTGCAAAAAATAATGGCTTACCCGGTTTTTGTTTAACTTTCCAAAAGATCTGTTCAAATCCAGTCTCAAAAGCACATGGACGAACAAAGTCATAATCACCCACAGAGACACCACCCGTGGTAATAATGACGTCATATAAAGATTTTAATCGCTCGAAACATGCTGTGACTTGTTGCGCCGCATCTGCAATATGTAGAATCTCGACATCGATACCATAAGCTTTGAACCAAGCCTTCAGTAACGGCCCATTGGCATCAAAAACTTTACCAACATGTAAATCTTCAGGGTGCTCAGCAACCTCATCACCAGTAATAACCACAGCAACCTTAGGCTGTTGAAATACCTCGACAGTTTGCACACCTGCCATACTTAAAGCAGCAAGTGCACCGATATTGATATTCTGACCAACGTCCGCAAACAGTTGACCTTGTTGTACTTCTTCGCCTGTAAATCGAATATCAGCCTGTGGTTTTAGCTGTTCAATCAGTCGAATTGTCTCCGACTCAACTTTAACAATTTCTTGTCGAGCAACATGTGTGGTGCCTTCAGGAATTTTGCCGCCTGTAAAAATACGAATAGCTTGCCCATCAAGCAATTGATATTCGAGTTCACTACCCGCTTTAATCTCACCGATTACATCAAAACAAACATTTTGAAGCTGTGTAAGTGAGCTATTAATCGCATAACCATCTACCGCACTTTGAGAAAAGCTAGGTAGATTGACCTCAGAATAGATTGCTTTAGCGAGATAACGATTCAAACCTTGGGCTAAAGCCAAGACCTCAGTCGTCAATGTTTTGGGCTGAGTTCGAATGAGTTCAAGTGCCTCATCAATACTGATTAAACCCTTTTCAGCACCACATCCTGACATTATTCATATCCTCCCGGATGTGGTAAATCTCGGCAAACATCAAAAATATGAACCAGAGCTGGCAGAATAGCTGCCATTGATTCACTCGCACCACCACGGCTACCTGGCAGCGTTACCACTAAGGAACGATCAATAAAACCTGCTACGCCACGAGACATAGCTGCATATGGTGTACGTTTTTGGCCAAAAGAACGTGCCGCTTCCATCAGACCATCTAATTTACGTTCTAAAAGTGGTTCAAGTGTATCAACCGTAATATCTCGTTTACCAATACCTGTACCACCAACGGTCATGATACATGCATAAGACTTTGTCAATTCTAGTACCAATTCTTTCAATTGATCCGATTCATCTGGCAAAATTTGATAATGAATTGGATCAAAACCTGCGTCGGTTAAGGTCTCAACCACTGATTTCCCTGCGGTATCAGGTTTACGTCCTGCTGCAACAGTATCAGAAAGCACAATCACTGCCGCTGAAACAGGTTGACGTAAAGTGCGCTTAAAGTGCGACTTACCGCCTTTTTTCTTAAGCAATTTACATTGGTCTAAACACAATTCATCAGGTTCACAATGTGGCTTCAACATGTCATAAATGGTTAACCCTGCCAAACTCGCAGCAGTCAAGGCTTCCATCTCAACCCCTGTAGGCCCAATGGTTTCTACAGTCGTCAGAATTACAACATGATCATGTTGTAAATCATATTCAACATCAGCACGATAAATCGGTAAAGGATGGCAAAGAGGAATCAGTTCATCAGTCCGTTTTGCCGCCAAGATTCCTGCGATACGAGCTGTTTTTAAAGCATCGCCTTTTTCAGTATTTCCATCACGCAATAGCTGAATACAATGCGGTGGAGCGTATAAAATCGCTTGTGCTTCTGCAACACGATAACTTTCGGGTTTCATCCCAACATTTTTCATTTTTACTTCCTAACGCTTTATTCGTGTGTATGCTCATGCGCACAATTTTCATGTTCTTGACGGTGGTGATGCTCATGTTTATGGACATGAGCATCAGTTTCGACCGTATCTTTACGAATACAGCAACCTTCTACATATTGACTTGTACCATCCATAAAGAACTCTTCTTTCCAAATTGGTACTTCGTGTTTTACACGTTCAACGGCTTCTTCACAGGCTTGAAATGCTTCACGGCGGTGAGCAGCATATGCAATTGCAATGATTGCTGTTTCACTGACATCTAAATAACCAATTCGATGAATCACACGCACATAAGAAACCTGATGCTTCTCTTTGATTTGTTGTTCGATTTCACGAATCATTTTTTCAGCAACAGGTGTATACGAGGTATATTTTAAAGCTTTAACTGCTTTACCTTCATGATGATTACGTACAGTTCCAATAAAAATATCAATACCACCACATTCAGAAAATGATTGTATAGGATCAAAACTGTCTAAGCTTAGAGCCTGATCTTGAACTCTTGAAAATTCGCGCATTTCATCCTCCTGCAACAGGTGATAACAATACCAAAGTACATGAAGTATTTAATGCTGTTTGACGTAGCACAATATCTTCACCTATCGCACACGCACATTTATCCATCGCTTTTGTTGATTCCGGGTAAAGCATTACAATATGACTTAGCACTTCTTCAACCGTTTGATTTTCTGCAAACTCAAATGTAAGCTCTTTTGGCAATAACCGTTCAATAGCACCAAAAGCTTCTATTTTTATGTCAATGGTTTGCATATTCTCTCCAGACCACTTTTTTCCAAACTAACCACCCAACATATGCATACTAATTTTGCGTACTTGTTGGTGTTTTATCGCATGATAACCTTTCGCTTTATGCCAAATATAAGGTTTAATTTGCTGATCAAGCTCTTGATCATTGATATCTTGAGCTAGTTGTTTCTGTTTAATCACAGCTTGTAAATACGGCTTTATATTCAGACCCTGTTGTGCAAATAAACAATTATATAATTCACCTTGTGCTGTTAATCGAATTCGATCACAATCACCGCAAAATGAATGAGTTATCGTTGAAATAATACCAATACAATATTGCCCATCTAACTGATACTGACGTGCAGGTTCATGCTGCTGTTGCAAAACTTGAATCTGATAAAAAGGCTGAAGTTGCGCTAAAATTTCTGCTTCACTGACCACTGCCTGATCAGTCCAATGCTGATCACCATCCAGAGGCATAAACTCAATAAAGCGTAAGGGAATGTTATGCTGCTTTGCCCATTTCACCATCGGAATAATTTGGTCATCGTTTTGGCCTTTCATCAACACACAATTGATTTTGAAAGCAAGCCCCGCTTTTTTTGCCGCCTCTATGCCATTTAATACGGGCGTGAGTTCTTTTTTAGTCAGTTGCTTGAATTGATCTGGGTCTAAACTATCTAGGCTGATATTAAGATCATCTAACCCAGCTTGTTTTAGTGGTTCCGCATATTTAGCTAAATAATGTGCATTGGTAGTGATCGAGATTCGTTTTAAACCCAATACTCGTAAACTCTGTAAATCACGAATAAAATGAACAACACCCTGACGCATTAAAGGTTCTCCCCCAGTAATGCGAATATTTTCAATCCCTTGCTTCACCATATATTGGCAAAATAGCAGCAATGCTTCAAAACTGAGTAAATCTTGTTTTTTCATCCATTCTGGATGTTCAGGCATACAATAAATGCATTTAAAATTGCACCGATCTGTCACGGAAATCCGTAACTTACGCTTAATACGACCGTACTGATCTTGCAAGATCGGTAAAGTCGTTTCAGGGCTATCATGCTTCATCTTTTGCACTCATATTGTGAATTCGCTGAACACTTAAGCACAAGTTATGTGCGACGCGGCTTGTATATGTGCAGCATACTGCTCTACTTAAGCAATATTTATTCCAATATTTTACTCTAATCCACCTTGAGAGCATTTATTTATCTAACAAAACAATTTATCGCTTCACAACACACAACTGTTATAAATTTCAACTTTGTACACGACAAAAAAAGACAACTCATTGAAATAATGGCATAATACTTGTTTTCTGACGACGAATATGATGACACATTTCAATGAGTTACATCTCATCTTAAACAAATATCTAAAGTGGAA
>NZ_JACAXC010000049.1:0-8414 GCF_013391535.1 Acinetobacter sp. SwsAc4 | reverse complement strand
GGTCGATAAACGTAGTGATATAGGTCGATAAACGTAGTGGTATTACCTCTAAAACTATTGCTATTAGAGGCTTTCAGCTACTCTAAAAGTATTTAAAAGTATTAAAAATTATTAAAAACATTGAGAATGAAAAATTGCCCGTGGTTTTCGCTACGCTCAAACTCTATTGAATCTCGCTTTCGCTCGATTCAGGGGCAATTTTTCGGTTAATTCCTTCGTGAATTTGAGAAAAAGCAAAAGCAACTCGGAATTCGCTTCGCTCATAAAACTTTATGCTCGCTTCGCTCGGTCTAGGCTCTCATTTCGACATCTAAACTTCACTTTTTTAGGTTTGTTAACCTAAAAAAGCGGTTTTTCAGAGGGCAGAGGCGCGACTTTTGGTGATATCGCTCGTAGACACTCGCTCTGTACTTTCTGATCCAGATCCATTTTTAAAAACCCGGACCATCATAATCATTTCGTTTCGGTTCAAGCTGTGAGGGGTGTATTTCAGGTTTTGGCTTCGGCTGTGATGTTGGTTCAATCACTGGTTTTGGTTGTACAGATAGGACTTTAAACTCCATGTCCGGTTCAGGGTATAACCTGGCGTTGTTGAGATTAAAATTGATGGTATCGATATCCCATTTTTCGTGATGCAGGATCGGTTGCTGGGTTTGAATAATTTCGTTGATATCGTGGCCCAGTTCTTTTTTGTTGCTGGCTTTTTTAATGAGGTGATTGAGGTAGTGCATCACTTCAGGAGAGCTGAAGGGTTCGTTTGAGCAGCTGTAGTAGTATTCATGCTGTTGATCAAAGTGTTGTTGGCGCTGTTCCAGTTCTCGTTCTTTGGCATTGTGTTGTCTGATTTTCTGGATTTCCGTCAGGTATTCCACAGTTTCATTTTGTTTGCCTGTCCCCAGTTTGGGTTCTGGTAGGTAGAGGGTGCCGTGTATCTCGTTGTATTTTTCGTAGTTGTCTGCCGAAACTTGATTTTTAATTTGGATCTCCTGGCCATCGATCTGGTAAGTCACGGTTGGGCTATGTTCTGCCAATGCGTCATTCAGGTGATTTTCCCAAGCTTTTCGGATATGCAGGAGGTAAGTGGTGTAATCAGCATGGCCATCCTGGAGCTGGATTTTCTTGGCACCGCCTTTGGCCGGATCTTGGGGATTGTAGCGTTTGAAGTACTGTTCGGCTGTGCGTTCAATGCCGTCATCGGCTTTGAGGGAGAACATGAGGTGGCAATGCGGCTGTTCTTCGCCACTGAGACGCGATTTAACGTTATGTATGGCGTATGAATGCGGATATTGCTGTGGAGCTATATGTTTGTCTAAAAACGTCTCTATGAGCGTTTTACGCTGGTCTGGCGTGAATTCGTTGGGAAGGGCAATTTCATACTCGATGTAGACTTTGGCATTCGCTCGCTCAAAAGTATCAGCGGCTTGCCAAAATTCAATCGGATCTTTTACCCAGGATGGCATGCATTTGCCAGGTTCAACGTATTCTAAAATTTCGTCACTTTTCTTGCGGACGTTTTCGTATTGCATCAGTCGGGAAATATAGAGGTAGTGGCCCATTGCATAACCTTTATTTTTGTTTTTGACGCTGAAATGGTAGCTGGCCATGTTCACCTCTAAATGGTTTTGGACCGGTTTTTATGGAGTGAAACGAAATGAAAACCGCTCGGATTTGGAACGCCTCAATGGCTGAAAAATCCGGTTGAAGGGGGTCAAGGGGGAAGCGCCCCATTGCGTACTAGTTTCTCCGATGAGGAGAAACTGTCAAGTGCGAATTATTTAAATAAAAAATAGAAATTCTTTTCAAGAAATTTTATTTTTTATTTAAATAATTATTTTCAGACTGCCCGATCCAAATATGGTAAAACCATATTTGGATCGGTAGCAGTTCTGAAAATTCGGCGGCAGATAATGACTTTTGAAAAAGCAAAAAAACGTGGAAGACCGGCTCAATTACTCCAGGTGGCAGAGTTGCATGGCTTTGTTGAATTTTTAAGACGTCAGGAACGCTCGGAACTGCAAGATGAAGTAATGATGTTTCTTCTAAAGAAAGATTTTAACTTTGAGTTATTGTCTGAACCGCAGCAGGTTTTGGTGAAAGAAGCGTTAAAACCGTACCGTGAACACACTAGGCTCGTGCTATTAGCTGACCAATTGGAGTCTGAAAAGAATAAGTCTGAATATGAGAAAAAATTTTTAAAATTATATGATGATTATGAATGCGGTTTGTTAGAGAAGGCAGATGTAAATCTTCTCAAAACCATGTGTACTCGTTATTTAAATTTTAAGGCACAAAAGCTTGATGTCAGTGATTTAGAGTTATATCTGAGTCAGATCCAAAAGAACGAAGCTAAGAAGAAAAGAACTGCTGAAAACCGACGTAAATTTGAAGTTGGTGGTGCTGTGCTTGCAGCCTGTAAAGAGTTGCAAATTGGTTCAAATAGTTCAAGTGAAAGCATAAAAGATATGTTTATTGAATATCATAGATATTTTCATCGTATGAGAGCGACTCGGTTTTTTGCTGAAGCTTCTAGATTAACGAGTAGCTATAGATTAGAAGACGATGTTATCGTTATAGCTTTAAATAATTTATCAAAGTACACCCACGATGGGAAAAGCATTACGACGATTGAGATTGAAAAAGCTATTTTAGAAGTAAATGAATTAAGAAATAAAAAATATTGAATTATCAATTAATTAAATATTTTTTTAGTTGTAAGTTTAGTCCTAAGCTGGGCTTTTTTTGTTGTATTTCGCATAAGAGGTTTTATGTTAAATAATCTATAAAAAATTATATGCAGATTAAGTTATGTTTACAGTTATTTGCATGAAGTGGTAAAAGCTATTCCTTTTATATGTGAGGGGAATAGCGTGACAAGATCAAATAACAATGGAAGAGCTTTAGAGGCAAGATTAGTAGATATTATTTGCCAACAGAATTCTCAGATTGTTTTACTTGGTACCACTCAACAGGATCAAGTAAGAGATTTAGCTTATTTTGGTGCCTTACCAGTCTATCAGCAACAGCTATTTTCAGAATTCTCAGAAAAATATTCAGATGAACTCTGTGTACAAAATATTGCAACAATTGAAAGGTTAAAAGATAGTGCTGCTGTAGCGGGTGATGTAACGGATATTAGAATTATTTATACTGATGGAACTATTAGAAATATTTCACTAAAACATAATCATGATGCTTGTAAACATCAAAGACCTGGAGCACTTATTAGTAATCAATTAGGTATCAATAATCCTGTGTTGGACACTCAATATAGAAATGAATTAACCGCTATAGAACGTAATTTCAAGTCTTTTGTATTGCCTACTGATCGAAATGAAAATGGGGATTATTTATTTAACCTTGTGAAAGCAAGAGCACCTTATCTAATCACGAACTTATATGAAGATGTTTGTAACTTGGTTCTAAAATATCTTACTAATTATGCTGATGCGCATGCTATTCAAAGATATTTTAGATTCTTAGTGGGTAATACTAACTTTGAAAAAGTTATGCTAGACCCATCATCTAGAACCATTTGGATAAAAGATTTTTCTAATATCCAAGATGCTCATAGGATAGATGAAGCTTATATTGATCCAGAAAGTGGTTATTTGATCGTAAAGTTTGATAATAATTTTATTTTGAACATGCGCTTACATACAGCCAGTTCTAGATTTAACTTAAATTCATCTCTAAGTTTAAAATTTGACTCATCTGTAGATATGAATAATGCTCCAGTGCCTGTAAAAATTATTCAATTTTAAAATAAAAAACGTGAAGCAAGTTGCTTCACGTTTTTCTTTAACTTGCTTTGGATAGCGAAGTAGCTTGGTTCAATGCTTCCATGATACTTTTTGCTAAAATCCTAGCAAAGTCAACATTTACAGCATTTCCAATCATTTTATATCCATGATTTACATCTGAATATTTAAAAATAAAGTCATCTGGGAAGCTTTGGATTCTGGCACACTCTCTCACACTTAAACGTCTATATTCACCTTTCGGTGAAAACATAAATTTATCTTGTTCTAGTTTTATCATTTTCGGTGCGCTTGGATGAATAGGGGCATGTCGTCCACCAGCTTGAATAGTAAAAGATGGTTCATCCCATGCTCTAACACGGTTTCTTGACATATACATAGATGAAAAGCCACCTATCATATATTCATGATTGGCAATTTCAACATCTGGGTTCGGTTTTGATTTATTCAGTGCTGGTACAGCATTATGTTCTAGATCTTTAATGATATCTTCTAGATGCTTAGGTTCTTGTGTTGGCTCTGGAAATGAGTAATCGACATTGAGATCAGATCTAAAACCAATAAAAATAACTCGTTTTCGATCTTGAGCAATCCCAAAATCTGCTGCATTTAGAAGTTTAAAATGAAGATCATAACCAGCTTCAAGAAAGGTATTTTTGATGTTCTCGAGAGCATCTTTATGTCTAGGAGCTAGCATTCCACTAACATTCTCAGCTAAGAAAAATGATGGTTTTTTAGCTTCAAGAATACGAATAAAATCAAAAAAGAGTTGCCCTCTTTTATCTTCAATGCCTCTTCGTGAACCTGCTTCGCTCCAACTTTGGCATGGTGGACCACCGATAATGCCATCACAATCTGGAACGTCAGATTCATTGATTAAGGTGATACTACGCTTATCTAAAGTTGTTTCAGGATGATTATGCTCATAGGTAGCCCAAATATCTTTATCAAATTCATTGGCAAAAATGATGTCAAAACCTGCTTGTTTGAAGCCAAGATCTAGACCGCCTGCACCAGAGAAAAAAGAAGCTATATTAAGAGGCATATTGAAAACACGATTGATGATTTAAAGTAATTTTTACATTTTTGGATTCAAAAGGCCAGTTTTTTTTAAAATAAAGCGTCGTATCACGTCGTGTCAGAGCATTATTGATACTGTAAATATAATTACAGATAGAGATGCATTAAGATTTCCTAAAATTAACATAATACGCGTTATACGAATCTAAAAAATGGGAGCCTAAGCTCCCATTTTTATTGATGATTTTTTAATTCTTTTAGCATAGCATCCCGTAAGATTTCATTCATACGTGTTTGATAACCTTTGCCTTGTGCTTTGAACCATGCAAGTACGTCAGCATCTAAACGAATAGATGTTTGTTGCTTCACTGGACGGTAGAATTGATTGTGGCGTACAGCATTACTCCAGTCGGTAATTTCAGGAATATCTGATAGGTCTAGTTGATCGTCAGGAAGCATTCCCTTAGCAAGCAAGCGTTCAATTTCAGCATCTTGCTTGTCGCTGAATTTTTCATTCAGTTCTTTGCGTGAGTGTCTAACCATGCTCATATTTATCTCGCTCCGCTTTTGTTACCTGTCTTGCACTAATAATTCTTATGATTTCACAGTCATCTTCATCAAATATGGTATGAGCTACTAAGAGCATTAGTACGCCTTTCACTTTTCCAATGGTCTGCCAACGTTCTTCACCATCGGTATGTCTGTCTTGGATTGAGATCCTTAATGGATCATCGAAAACAAGGCTTGCAGTTTCGAAAGAGATATCATGCTTTTTCTGATTCTTTCGATTCTTAGCCTCATCCCATTCAAAATACTGTTCCATAAAAAACATTCAAATTTGTATATACAATAATGTATCACAAAATTGTATCACTCAAGTTGAGAAGCGTAATTTTTAGTTAAAATTATTGGCAAGAACTATCAAAAATGATCATAAAAAAGCCGACTTGTTTCCAAGTCGGCTTTTCGGGTTTGCGTCCCCGATTTTTTATAGCATAACTTTTTGAAATATAAAACTATTTTTATATGCGTTTCGCATAACGCCCATTATGTTAAATTGATGTAAAAAACTTGATGAGAAAAAGTTAAAGGTAGACTCTATAGTTGATCATCTCGTGTTGATAACATTTCGTGATATTTTTGTTTTATCTGATTTCTTAAATTAAAGTCGTCAATAATTATGTCTAAACCACCATCATAAGGTGCAATGATTATCTTTTTTTCAAAAGATATTAAAAATGCACGAGTCTCATCATTAGCGATCTTAAGTAATAGATCGTTATGTAAATTTTGTTCCCATACTATTTCCGTAAATGCAGGGGTGAAATATAAATCATTATTTTCACCATCATCAAAATATTCAGGATCAATTTCATGTAAATTTATACGTGACCCATTAATGAAATTATATTGAAGTTTGGCAATTTGATCATAGTTAGCTATAGATGAATCACCTATGAAGGAATTACCTGAAACAATAAAAACTATTGTGTTTAAGGGAAAGCAGTCACTAATTATTTGATTTTGTCTTCTGAGTAATAAGTCTATTTCAATAGCGTCATCAGCGTATCTTTTTGAATTAGGAAGACTATGTAAGCGAATCCAGCTATTTGGAAAATAATGTTTAAACAAATATGAAATTGGAACTTTATTAGGGAAGAGCTTATTCCATTTATACTCAAAGCTATTAATTAAAGTATTTGTCATTTAATTGTACCTTTATTAAATTTCCCTAAAATTAACATAATACACCTTATACGAAATGCAAATTTTTATTTCTTATAAATCATGTCTTTATCGTATATAAAAAAGCCCAACTCAGCTGAGTTGGGCTTTTTTGATGATTTTTCACGTTCCACGCCTATTATTTGATCAATGTTGCACAACTTTGTTCATCTCAGTTAAACAATCGTGGTTAATCATAGGGTCTAAAAAAACGACTCCAAAACCCCCTTTTCTCAGGCTCTGGTTCAATGCGCTCAGGCACAGGAATGCGCTTATTTTCACTAGCCTCTGGTTCTTTTTGCATCATAGCTGCGACTTCTTCTTCTTCATTTTCCTCTGTCATCTGAGTGGGTTCTGGGTCGACAGACGTAGGGATATGAGGTTTTGGGGCCTCTAAAAGACGTTGCATAGCTTCAATTTGTTCTTGATAAAAAGATTCACGCTCTAATGATTGGTTTTCTCTAAGTAAAGCTTGATTCAATTGTTTTTCAAGTATGTCAACCTGTCGTTTTAATAAGTCAACTTCAGTCAAGTTTTGACTGTTAGTTGATTGACGTAAGTTGACATCTGATACTTTACTTTGGGGTTCTCCAAATACTCTTAAAGCTTCTGAAAAGTCAATTAATCCATCAGAACCTTTCGATAAATTTCCTTTATTTATATGAGCATATATAGCTTGTCTTGAATATCCATACAGCTTAGCTAATTCTGAAACTGATAATTTTTTCATATTGTAAACTGGGAGTTAAATTGAGTTAATACTTCACTGTTAAGTTGACAAAGTCAATTTACAAACCTATTTGAATCCTAATTCTTTAAGATATGGAGAATATTCTTTAATTTTTTTAGGATCTGTTAAGTCTCTAGATATTCTAATTATAAAGTCATCATAGCTTTCACCTGCTTTACTATATTTTGATGCGAATGTGGGTTCATAAGCTAACCTACCTGAGAACAAAAGAATCTGTTTATCTGTCAATTGGCCAATCAGTTCTAGTTGTTCACTCCTTGTTTTAGAAATATTTTTAACTGACGTCTTTGGCTTAAATGAAAAGCTATAGCCTGAAATTGATCGTCCAGTTTTATGCTGTTCAGACTTAACATTGATGTCCGTAAAAGTATTGATTTGAGATATAGCTATATCTAGAACTCTTCTTTTGAAATTATCTGAGCGCGTATATTCATCATCCGCAATACCAAGTTGCTGCCTAAATTCTGAAATCTCAAATACTGGAGTTTGACCAGTGCTACGCCAAGCAACTAGTAGTTCATAAAGTCTAGTGGCATATCTGCTTGTCAATTGACTTACTTGCTTTAGTTCATAACTAGTAAATCGTTCCTCAAGCCTTGTAATTAATGGGACGACAGCTGGTGAAAAGATAAGACTTACTGATGCTTCATTATCAATATAGCTAATTTCGCTTACCCAACGGCTATGAGTAGTTTTTACATTCCCTTTATCTGTTAAAGATTGATAAGTGAACCTCCTATCAAATAAGACCTTACTTGCCTCTTTCAAAACAGCATAAGCCGTATGTTTCTCTACACCGAAATTCTCTATATAGCTGGATGCATGAATTACTAAAGCATCATTAGCATTGATTCCTTTACCTGTTTGTCTAGCTTCAATAATTGCTAGTAGAACTAGCCTTTGCTCAACTAAATCAAGATTATAACTTGCATTAATTAGAGCATTATCTTTGACAACTAAGTCTTTCATTATTCTTATTACTACATCATAAAATCATGTAGTAATACTACATCAAATATTGAAGTAGTCAAATGGTCGATAAACGTAGTGATATAGGTCGATAAACGTAGTGATATAGGTCGATAAACGTAGTGGTATTACCTCTAAAACTATTGCTATTAGAGGCTTTCAGCTACTCTAAAAGTATTTAAAAGTATTAA
>NZ_JACAXC010000048.1:0-8594 GCF_013391535.1 Acinetobacter sp. SwsAc4 | reverse complement strand
TAAGTGCACTACAGTTAGAAAATGGAGAGCTTTTACTCGTCGTTTCTCCTCAGTTTAATGCCAATGCTATTCAGGATTATGCATTACGCTGGGAAATTGAAACCTTATTCAGTTGTCTCAAAGGACGCGGGTTTAATCTTGAAAATACGCGCTTGACAGACCCTAGACGAGTGAAAAAATTGATTGCGGTGTTAGCTATAAGCTTCTGTTGGTGTTACTTAACGGGTGAATGGCAACATGATCAAAAAAAAGCGATAAAAATAAAGAAGCATGGACGACTCTCAATGAGTTTATTTCGCTATGGTTTAGACTATGTTCAAATGGCGATTCAGCGTTTAATTGGTTTTGGGAAAAAAGAAGAGTTTAAGGAAATTTTGGCAATTTTAAGAAGGCAGAATCCTGATAGGATAAGGGTTCTGTGAAATTTGTCGTGTACAGAGCCGTTGTTTATAATAATGCTATCACTATCGAAAATATCCCATTAGAAGCCTATGACTACGTTGTAAATGGCAAGCCTGCACTCGAATGGGTTATGGAACGCCAAGGCGTATCTACGCATAAAGACAGTGGCATTGTGAATGATGCGAATGATTGGGCAATCGAAACAATGAATGATCCATCATACCCTCTCAATCTGTTTTTACGAGTGATTACTGTCAGTCTTGAAACAATGAAGATTGTTAGAAACTTACCTAAATTAGATATTTAGTATTAAAAAATGGGGGTGAACCCCCCCATTTTTTTTACAAAAAAAACCTAATAATAGTTTAAAAAATACAACTATTATTAGTTACAATATTAGTTTAACTTATAGTTTGGATATTGATATGAGTAATAGATTTAAAAAAGCAATGGAGAATACTGAGTTTACTCAAGATGACGTAAATTCAGATGCAAAGGTATCAGATGGTAAAGAAAAAAAAGATAAGGAACAAATCGTCACACGCAATAAATCAATCATCAATATTGAGAAAAACACACTACCAATAGCTAAACGTGTTCGTACTAAACATGGTCGCAACCTAACTATCCCACTCTTTGTTGAAGAACTTAACGTGATTGATGAAGCTGTTAAAAAACTTGGGCAAGATCAGAATATTTCGATTAGCGTATTCATTCGTGAGAGTATCTTGCAACAATGTAAAAAGGTTTTGGGTGCTAAAGAATATCAAGAGATATTGAATAATCAACTTAATGTTACTAAACCTAAAAAAGAACAATAAATAATAGTTGTATTTTTAGGTGTATAAACAGTTTTATGTATACAGTATTTTATAGTTTAATTTATCAATTAAATAATACGACTATAAATACAAACAAATAAACGATTATTTATTAATTTAAAGGTGTTTGTTAATGGCTAAGATTATAACTATAGCGAACCGAAAAGGTGGAGTTGGTAAGACTACACTAGCTACTAATTTAGCTGTATCGCTCAATCAAAAAGGAAAAAGCATACTGATTGATTGTGATGAACAACAATCATCTTCAAAATGGGCTAGACAACGTGGAGATATTGAGTGTCAGTGTATTCACGAAAATCTATTACTACAGCTTGAGAAATTAGATGCGGAATATGAGTACGTCCTAATAGATGTTGCAGGGCGAGATTCAACGGTCTTTCGTGAAGCTCTACTTGTATCCAATGTGCTAATAATCCCTACTCAGCCAAGCCTACTTGATCTGCAAGTATTGGACTACATGCAAGAGAAAGTTGCTGCTGCTAGAAAGACTAATAAAGATTTAGACGCATACGTGTTGATTAATAGAGCTTCAGTACGCTCAAATGAGCTAAATGACGCTGTGGAGCTTATTAACGAATATGAGCAGTTCAAACTACTAAAAACAGTGCTATTCGAGCGCAAACAGTATCGTGATGCGATTCTTGAATCAAAGTCAGTAACAGAAATGAATAGCTCGAAATCGAAAGACGAAATGAACGCTTTAATTATCGAATTGTTGTGATCGAGTCCACCAAGAACAACACCTCCATGCGAGGTGTTTTTTTGTAGAAACCTTTTACTTATAAAAAATCATTCTACAGGCACACACACAAAACGGATAATCAAACATAAATATTTGATTTATTTGTATTTTACTATTCCAATTTCCGCACTAAGTTTCCGAGGGGTTGTATAGTAATATTGATAATAAATAAACAATAAATATCAATAGCTTATAATTAAAATCTTGCATGAAAAAAATAAATAATATAAAACATGTTGGATATATATGAATAATTGTAGAAATACTCAAAAATAGAATGAAAAATAAAAAAACATCAAAAAAATAAAAAAGCGTGTCAAAAATAATTTAAGTATTTGAAATATATCATTATTAGTGATGACCTGTTAAAAAAAATACATGTCACTAAATATAAATAAATAAATAAATATTTATATATATTATATATTTATGTCAATATTTTTTGTGACACACTATTCTGACACACTATTAAAAAAACTGACACGCTATTGTTGACATGGAAAAATACGTGTCAATAGCAAGTCATAGATCGTGTCATTAGAATGATTGAAATAAGTATTTGAATTTGTTTTATATTTTTATTTTAATGACATGCTTTTTTGTTGTGACATGTTATTAATCTATATCCTATTTTCTGTATTCTACGGAAATGTATATGTGCATTTTTATATGCAAACTATTGGGCAAACTATTGAACAAACTATTGGTTGGTGATAGTATTTTTATTGTTTAGGCGTTTATATCAAGCATGGAGTCTCATGTGGATACTATTGAAAGTTCAGTTGTTAAGCAGCTCCCTATATTGACTGATCGCCAATATTTGTTATTGGAATTTCTAAAAGAGTATAGGGTTAAGAATCGGTACATGCCGACACATCGAGAGATTGCTACTTTTTTAGATATTAAATCAGCCAATGCAGCCCCTTATTTGGCTGCTTTGGAGAAAAAAGGTTATTTGCGGAGGAGTGCAGATCGGGTGAGACGTAATTTGGAATTAACGACTGCTGCTTATGAAAAACTCAGTTTGCAAGAATCTATTGGCGAAACCATATAAATGAAAAGTCCGGCACTGTTGAAGCAGTACCGGACTTTGAAAGTGTTTATCTAACTGTGCAGGCTAGATTTAATCATTTTCGCACATTTATATGCGTGTTTCAAATTTGACATCCTATTTTTTGGGAGTAATTTGTGTATGCGTAATTTAAATGAGTTGAATAGTAACTACCTTTTAATAGTTCGAGAAATTGAGGATAATTGTCGTTACTATGTTGAAAAAATAAGTAAAAAAAATGGGCGTAGTGATGCGTACATTCGTGCTTTGAAAAATAGTTGTTTGTTCTGTTTAGAATTTTCAATCCGTGAATTTAATCTAAGAACCACTGATGATGTTCTTAACTTTTTTTATTCATCTGAAGATAACCTACAGGTTTTTTTGGAGAAATATAAAGAATATTATGGTAGGAATAGAGTTGAGATTAACCATTCTGGTTTGATTAAATCTATATCTCCATACAGAATTGCGTTTAATTTTATTACGGATGAAATATTTGCTTTATATGGTACTAATCTTTGGTTGTCTTTAGGTGATAATGTATACAACAAAAACTATAATGCAACCGAGAGGTTTTTGTTTTGCTTGGATTGTATTTTTGAATTTAATAAGCCTACTGTTTACGAGTTAAAATCAAATAAGAAAAAGTTTCAGATTGTTGCAAGTTTAATTAATGATTATTGTGGTCATCAATTTATAACCTTTTCTATGATTACCAAGTATTTTGAAAGACAGTTTTTCCCAAATTTTGTAGAGTATTGTGATGGAGTTAATTACTCTGAGAGATCAAGTAAGCCTTATGTAGTGCTAGAAGCTATAGAAGCTTTAGCACATGCTCCACAGGGTTATTTAACTTCAATAATACCTAAAACAAATGTTTTAAACACACATAAATTATCGGATAGCGGTAGTGTTGTTGATGGTTCTTCTAACTTTAAGTACGTTGAAAGATTGAATGTTTCTTTACTACCGGATCAGCTTAGGTTGGAGCTTTATAATTATTGTTTTTATAAAACAGAGCCATTGCTAGATAAAAAAATTAATGAGCAATGGAAAGTTAGGAAATGCAAAGGGGATTTACCTAAAGAAACGGTTTTAGATGCTAAATTAATATCTAATTTTTATGTTTATACAAAGGACTTATACGTCCCCTCTTATTCTTCATTTGTTGGAGTAACAATTGCTCTTTTAAAAAAAGTATTAGAATTAGGTCTCCTAACTTATGGTGAATTAACTTTATTTAATGTTTATCAGCCTGATATTTTAAGGGCGGTGTTAGCTAATGACATTAAGAAAGACGGTTATGTGCTTATGTCTTTTTCTATGGTGATGCAGTATGCTAAAACTATTTGGCATCCTGACCATTGTTTTTTCTGTGAATTTTCTCGTGAAATTATCTGTGATTATTATAATGTGTCATCTGATGATGTTATTGAAATGTCAAAGAAAAATTATGACAGCTTGTTTACTATTTATGAAAAAATTAAACCGTTTATAAAGACAAGTCCAAGATCGCATAATGCTAGAAATGAAAAAATTATTGAGCTAGACAGTCCTGCTAGTTATGTTTTTGATGCTTTAAAAAAAGCATACTTGGATTTAGATATTTATTTAAATTCAAATAATCATCAAATAAAAGTTAAATATTATTGTGTTGTCAGAGATATTATTCTTGTTGAATGTCTCCTTATTTGTCCTTTAAGAGTAAGAAATTGGGCAGACATGAAAATTGGTTTTCATAAAGAAGATGAATGTATTTATAAAGATAAAGATGGGATATATAAAATAAGCATCCCGAAATCCCAATTCAAAAACTATAAACAAAGGAATATCCCTGAGAGGTTTCAATTAAGCATTCCTGAGAATCTAACGCATATATTAGATCTTTATGTCGATACGATTCGTCCATTGTTTATGAGCGAAACCGAACCCCATGAGTATTTTTTTGTTTCAAGCCTTGGAAGAAAACAAACCGGCACAGCTATTAGCACATGTACTCGGAAATTTACTGCCTTATATGCGGATCAATCTATTAAGTCGGGTGGGATTGGCGCACATTATTTTAGGCATATAGTAGCGACCACCTATTTAAAGATACATAGAGGGGCATTTGGTTATGTCGCTTTAATTTTGTTGGATAGCGAGGAGGTTATTAGGCGACATTATGGGCATCTTGACCACGAGGATGCTATTGGAGATTGGAAGAAAAATTTATCAAATATTAGAAATGCAGCGTTGGGGTAATTATGAACAATTTAGATATTCAAAATATTGTTGATGGGTTTAATTCTAATATTTTACATTACGCACAACTGTTGTTTCCTAATGGTAAGAAACAAGGGAGTTATTGGGTAACAGGTGATGTTTATGATACCCCTGCTACCAACCAAGGATCGTTTAAAATAGGTTTGAGTGGACGTTTTTTAGGGATGTGTAGAGATTTTAGTGGTGATGCTGCTAAAAATTCCACGTTAGAAAGTTATGATCTTCTTGAGGTCTTGAGTATTAGGTTGAATGGAGATAAAGCAAAAGCCATCAAAGAAGCTCAGGAACTTTTAGGTATAAGTAGTAATCAAAACTTTAAGACCAATATAAAAACCAAGCAAAAGCCTTTGGTTAAAAAAACCGAAACAGCGCAAGAAGTTAAAGTAGAGCCGTTGGATGAAAAGTCTAGGAGTTGGCAACAGACCCTACATAAGGAATTACTAAATAATGAATCTGCAATGGAATATTTATATGCAAGATCATTAAAGAAAGAGACTATTGTTGAGTTTCAGCTCGGATTGACAAGAAAGACCACCACTCCCGATGGCGAGGTTAGATCTAAAGCTTTAGCAACACCAATCCGCTTGATGAATGGTGAGTTTGCAAAGCAACAGTATTTCTATGTTATCCCCCATGTCACTGAGAATCCTATCGCCTCAAATGGGTGGGGCAAAAGTCCGGTTGGTATATATTTTTCACACACCCACAATAAACAACGTAATTTGATTGTTTGCGAGGGCATGAAAGATGTGTGGGTTCTTTATCAAAATTTAAAAGAAAATGACTTATTAGATGATTATCTAGTTTGCTCAGGAACGCATGGTACAAGCATTCCTGAACAAATGAAAAACCCCGATTTTTGGGCTAAGTTTGACAAAATCTATCTAACTCAAGATTTCGATAAAGCCGGTGACACGATGGCTGAAAAAATATCGGAATTTATCGTTGGAGACTGCTATCGAGTCAGATGCCCGGCGCATTATGCTAATCCAAAATTTGAAAAAGACGGTACAGAAAAGCCGAGTGACCAATGGGGGGCTGATTGGACTGATTTCTTTAGATCGGACGGCTGTATTGATGAATTTTTATCTTTACTTGAAGAAGCTCCTGTTTGCTCTATTACAGTTGAAACGATTGATAACAATGATCCGTTCAATGTAAAAAATGCGGTGGGGCGATTCCACGTTGCCCCGATTGACATCAATGGGGCTTACATTAATCGCAAAATGTACTATCCGGTGCAGACATTAATGAGAAAAAAAGAGACCGATGAATACGGTCAGGAATATATTAGTGAACGCTATGAAACTGTGGTTGTTAGCTCAGATGGTGTGATTAACAAATCAGTTAAATCCCCTGCACCTCCCGGAACACCGGACTCTGAACGTGTAATTAGATTGACCGATGGCACGTTAATTCGAGCAGAACCAAAGCCAAATGATTACAGCTCTTGGAGTTGGAATAGCATTGAATCCTACATATCAGGCAGATCAAAAATTAGATCTGCTAAGGATATTTATACTGATATTCACAATGTACTAAAGCAATCTGTATGGCTTCCTGTACCTGAAGATTACTGCATACTATCACTAACGGTGATTGCTACTTATGTTCAAAACATCTTTGAATCTGTACCCATTATATTCCTAAATGGACGAGCCGGCTCAGGCAAATCTCAAACAGGGATTGTGATGTCTAAGCTTTCATGCAATGGCTCAGTGATCGGACAAGTCAGTGCTGCAACTGCTGCAAGGCATATTGACGCATCGAGAGGTTTTGTTGTGTTCGATGATTTAGAGGGTATCGCAAGCAAAGGTGGTCGAGACGGAACTCAATTTAGTGATCTAGTTCAAGCACTTAAAGTATCGTATAACAAAAACACTTCGGAGAAAATTTGGACTGACGTTAAGACGATGAAAACTGAGCGTCTTAACTTTTTCGGCATAAAATTAATATCGAACACCCAAGGATCTGATGATATTTTGAGTACACGTATGTTGCGTATTCAAACACTTATCATGCCTGACAGTGAAAAAGGTAAGATTAAAAAAATGGGAGCATCTGACTTCTTGCATGTTGAGAAGTTACGACAAGAATTACATCAATGGGCTTTTGCTAAATGTAATGAAATTGAAGATATTTCGCTTACACATACAGAAAAAACAGGTCGATTCGATGAAATTGCACTCCCCTTGCGTGTGATCGCTTCGCTCGTTGGCAAGGAGTGTGCAGATGAACTTGAAGTCGGTCTTAATAAGCAGAAAACAGTCAAATTTGAGAGTAATGACCCCATAGAGGTGTTGCGTGAAGCTGTCAAAAATCTAATTAAAAATGGGTTTATCCGCTTTACTGTTACTCAGCTTATTCTTGAATTACGAACAATGCTTGACGATAACTATGGCGCAAGCATGACAAACGAAATCCCGGAATGGGAACGCCCTGAATGGGTTGGTCGTCAATTACGGACTCTTGGTTTGCTTGATAGTGTTGATCTAGGTCGAGCAGTATTGTACGGTAAGCGGTTAAAGGTGATGCAGTTCAATGACTATGCTGTAAATGAAGTGATCGAAGAAATTGGCTCTACTATAGACAATCTTCAAGAGCCATTCGCTTTCTGTGCCGGATGCGCTTCATGCCCTTATGCGAATACCAATTGTGGGTTTCGTGAGGAAAGACTCAAAAAAGAGCAAAAAAATATCAATGTTAAATATAACTAATATTTAATGTAAAAACAAAAACCATTTATACAACTAAAAATAGTTGTATAAATGGTTTTTGTTTTTATGGTTTTAGTGAAACTATTTATAATGTTTAATTATGCCACCATTTGTACATGTTAATATTTATATTCTTTTATAATTAGATACTTATATAAAACATAATAAAAAATAATGGCTTGTTGCACAGTGAAGATTATCGTACTCGTTATGCAGACAACTTGACTAAAGAGTTACCACGTATCCCATGCGTAAAAAAAGCCGAAGATTTCTGGGCATTCTCGAAAGCCGGGCGTGATTTAGCTCATTGGCACTTAAACTATGAAACCGTAGAGCCATATAAAGCTAAATTAGATCTAAAAGGTAGAAGTGTCCGAGAGCTTCAGGAACATGATTACTATGTGACTAAAATGAAATTCATTAAAAAAGATCAAAAAGATACCGTTGTTTCTCTGTACACGACAAAAATAGATAACTCATTGAAATAATGTCATAATAATTGTTTTCTAACGACGAATACTATGACACATCTCAATGAGTTATATCTTATCTTAAACAAATCTCTAAAATGGAAC